>CAZDZU010000010.1:0-14295 GCA_964509995.1 uncultured Eubacteriales bacterium
GGGCTCTGGCTATCAATATTATTCTTCTTTCGCCGCTGCTGAGCTCCTGCAATTTCCGGCGGGCCAGAGCTTCCAGACCCAGGTAGGAAATGACTTCTTCCGTTTTCTCATAATCAGCTTTGGCCGGCGGTGAAAAAATATTCAGATAGCCACTCCGTCCCAGCAGGATATAATCAAACACCCGGAAATTGAAGCCGGCTTCGTGTTCCTGGGGCACATAGCTGACCAGCCTGGCCCTTTCCAGTCCTCTGAGACTGGAAAGTTCCCGACCATCCAAGAAAATTGAACCGGCGGCCGGTCTGGTCAATCCGGCCAGAGTCCGGAGCAGCGTTGATTTGCCGGCTCCGTTGGGTCCGATCAGCACTGATACCCTGCTGGCGGCAAAAAGCAGACTGTCGACGCTGAGCTCGAAGTTTTCATACTTGAGCTTAAGTTGTTCCACCCTGATCTGCATTTGCTAACTCCAGCTGGCTTTGCCCCTTTTGATTAAAAATAGAAAAAAAGGAATCCCGACCAGGCTGGTCAGGATCCCAACCGGAAATTCAAAGGGCGACAGGGTCCTGATCAGGTCGTCGGCCAGCAACATCAGACTGGCCCCGAAACCGGCCGAGACCGGTAGGACCAGTCGGTTGTCGGCCCCGACCAGCCCCCGGACGGCGTGGGGCACAATGAGACCCACCCAGCCTATTATGCCGGCAATGGACACCACCGCTGATGTTATTAGCGTGGTCAGACAGATGATAAGAATCCGCTCTCTTTTAACTGCCAGGCCAAGAGAGCTGGCTTCATCGTCGCTCAGACTCAGGGCATTTATCCGCCAGCCCATTTTCAGAAGCAGGGCCAGACCGGCCAGAATTAGAGGAGCTGACCACAGAAGGTCAGGCCAGGTGGCCTGGGAAAAGCTGCCCAGAAGCCAGAAAAAGAGGGCCTGGAGGGCATAGGGACTGGCCACAAATTCCAGCGCTGAAAGAAGGGCTTGAAAAAGAGCGGAAACGATTATTCCTGTTAACAAAACTGCCACCAGGGTATTCCTGGCTCCTCCGGAGATTGTCAGAACCAGGGCAACAGCCAGCAGGCCGCAGACAAAGGCCAGAACCTGGGGAGGGAAATTCCGGCTCAAGAGGACCAGAGAAGCGGCAGCCCCGAAGCCGGCTCCGAAGGAAACACCCAGGATGTATTCATTGACCAGAGGATTTCTGAAAAGAGACTGAAGGGAAGCTCCGGAAACCGAAAAGGCGGCTCCGGCCAGAAGGGCCAGAATCACCCTTGGCAACCTGATATTGAGGACAATATTGGCCATCGGGCTGGCCAGCAGGGCAGAAGGGCCCCCTGAAATTCTGGCCAGTAGAATTTCCAGTACTTCTCGCAGTGAAATTTTTAGGGTGCCAAGACTTAAGGAAATTAATAGCAGGACCAGCGGAAACAGGATAGCGGTATGCAGAATGGCCCTTTTTCTATTCTTTATACTTAAACCAATCATAAGCTTTTATTTTAGCACACAGCTTCTGGAACAGTCCCGGGCGTCCGTAAAAGAAGGTGAAGATTTCATCGCCAGCCGCCAGAATGACCCGGGCGTCCGGAGGGTCTCCATGAAGCAATTCGGAAAGATAAAGACATTCTACCAGCACCAGGGCGGGATCCCACCAGTACCAGAACCCAAAAGTATAATAAACCCTTTTTTCTCGAACCGCCCTTATCGTCCGCAGCCTCGAGTCCGCGAGAACCGTCTCCACCGTCACCGCCCTTTCTTCCGGAGGGTAGTTGCCCTGAACCAGGATTATTTCGGGGTCAAGTGAGAGCAGGGTTTCCAGGTTGAGCACCGTGGTGTCCGAACCCGGGTAAATGCTCCGGAAACGACTGGCCAGGTTTCGCCCGCCGGCCAGGTCAACCGGTTCATAATAAACGGGAGAGCGCAGCAGCGAACCCCAGAAACATAGATAGACGAGCGGTCTTTTCCCGGCGAAAATTTGAGCTGTCCTGACTTTGATTTCAGCCAGCCGGGAACGCAGGTAATCGTTCAGGACCTGACCGCGCTTCTCATTTCCCGTAATTCTTGCCAGTATCTCAATCTCTGCCAGCAGGTCATCGATTCTGCCGGCTGCGCTCAGGCTGACGATCGGACAGGTTAATTTCCGGCTGAGGTTTCTGGACAGGAAAAATTCTGATGGAGATAGAAGAACCAGGTCTGGCTCCAGTTCAAGTATTTTTTCTACTCTGGCGTCCTCACCGCTGATTGAAACCACGGGCAGGTTGATAATGCCGGGAAAGATAATGGGCAGCAGATGGTCATAACGGTGTGAGAAGCGGTCGACCGCCACCACTTTTTCCTGCTGCCCCAGCGCCACCAGAATTCTGAGCAGTTCGGGCTGGAGACAGACTATCCTTTCCACTCTGGCCTGTATCTTAATCTGGCGGCCCAGACTGTCTTTAATCTTAATTTGAGGCGGGAGTGAAGCGAAAATTCCAGGCGCAACAATAAGGATAGTAAGCAACAAAAATAATAGAGACCGTTTTCCGACTGTCATTCTGATTCCCTGCTTTTATATGTGATTTTGCGAACTATCTGGGTCTTATCTGGGCTTAGTTTCCAGAGCCGACAGCAATTTTTCAACCGCGGGAATTAGGGCCAGCTGGCATTCGGCCCGGGGGTTTTTAATCTCGGCCAGCAAAGTCTTCTGTTTCTCCAGCCATTTATCTCCGGGCCGTGTTTTCGAAGCCAGATATGATAGAGCCGCTGCTCCCATGGAAACCAGCTCGTTCAGGTTTTCGGCCAGCGGTTTGACTTCTCTCAGGGCCGGAATCCTTTCGCTGAGGGCCGACACCTGAACAGCAGCTGCGGCCAGCTGGCTGAAACTATTTTTTAACTTCTTTTCCTGCTCTGAATCTCTATTGGAGATAAACTCCTGAGCCAGCGAGGTGATCTCTCTGCCCTCAAGCGACTCTGGAAAGCAGGTGTCGACAAACCTGGTCAGGGGAACAAGCGAAGTATACTTTCGCCCCTGGCTGTGGCGGGTATATCCCTTGACCGGCTCGGCTATCCTGGCCAGAGTCTTGAGGGCGGACATCTCGGCCGAGCTGACCGGGCCACCGGCTGCCACCAGCCGTCTCAACATCATGTCCTGATTCCTCAGATGCTGTACCCCGTTTTCTTCGAGCTGAATGCTTATGATTGATAAGCGGTGGTACATATCATCCACATCACGGATTTCCTGTGGAGACCAGAGCCTTTCGGCAATGGCCGCAGTCCGGGGCCAGATCCTGGAATCAACCGTTTCGGGAGAAACCAGTTCTGCCCACATGGTGGCTTCTCCCCCGAGAATCAGTTGCTTTTCAGTCGCAGTCAGAGGCGAATCGGGCGGAACAGGGTCATTGAGATAATGCCTCTCGGCAGTTTCACACAGGTCGATGTAATACCCGTTGGACAGAAGACCCTGGTATCCCCTTCTGGCTCCCTCAACCAGGGCCTGGGTTCCCCGCCAGGACTGAATGACGATATCCTTCGGAAGTCCGGGCTGGTAAATCTCGTCCCAGCCAACCATTTTTTTATGGTACCGGGTCAGGATCTTGAGAATTTCCTTATTAAAGTAGGCCTGAAGAGCATGATTGCCGTCCAGGTTATGTTTTTTCATAAAAGCCTGAATCTGCGGATTTTCCTTCCAGTGAACGGCTTCCACTTCATCGCCTCCGATGTGCAGGTAGGGGTCCGGAAAGAGAGAAGCCATTTCCCGGAAGAAGCGGTCAAAAAATTTATAGATTCCTGGATGAGCCGGGTTAAAGACCGGATGAAAAACACCAAAACCACGCTCGATGCGGTAGGGTCCGGGAGCGCTGGCATATTCCGGATAACCGACGAACCAGCTGGTGGAATGACCGGGAATATCGAATTCGGGCATCACCCTGATTCCCAGGTCGGAAGCAAAGCCTATAATTTCTCGAATTTGCTCCTGAGTATAATAAAGCCCGTCCGAGCCCAGCAGATGAAGCCTGGGGAAAGTCCGGCTTTCAACCCGGAAACCCTGGTCCTCGCTCAGATGCCAGTGGAGAACATTGAGCTTGACCGCGGACATGGCCAGCAGGTTTCTCTTTACGACTTCCAGTGGCATGAAATGCCGGCAGGAGTCTATCAGCAATCCTCTCCAGGTGAAGCGGGGACGATCCTCGATCCGACCACAGGGGAAATAATATCCCTGGTCGTCGGCCGAAAGAAGCTGCAGGAGCGTTTCCAGGCCCCGGAGTATACCCAGGTCAGTCGGGGCCTGAAGCTCAATTCTATCTTTTTTGACTTCAAGAAGGTAGGATTCGTCCTCATTGGGAACAAGCTGGCCGGCTCTTTCAAATTTATAAAAGAGCTGCCTGTCCGGTCCGGCAGCCTGGTCAGCCAGGAAATCCTGTTCCAGGAATAATCCTGTCCTTCCACTCAGCCTGAACATGAACCTGGCTACTGCCTTGAACACCCGGCCTCCGGGCTGATCCTGGCCGCCAGCCGAGAATTTTTCATCAATCCGGAATTTATCCGGCCCCAACTGGATGCTGGCCGGATGAGGCATCAGGGGCGGAATCTGGATGCCGGTTCTGGAAGAGCCAGCAATCTTAGCTTCGGTAATCGGGGACAGGAAAATTATCGTGGCCAGGAATATGGTTGAGAATCGGGCCATGGCCATCAGTTTCTTTTTAAGAAAAGCGCACATCTTCTTTCTCCTTGGTAATTTTCTCGCCTTCCGAACAAACCAGCCATCCGGCAGCAGGAGCCAAACGGGCTCCCGCCACCGGATTTATAACCACTCAAATCAGGCTCTTATTTATATAACGGGTCAGGGCTGACCTTGATTGTCCGGTTCATTACCTCCTGACCGTCGACAACCAGGCTGACTTTATAGATACCGGGTTCAACCAGTCTGGCGCCCATGCGGCCGAAACCGAACTGACCGGGGGGTCGGGTGCTTCGACGGTTCAGACCCCAGAAAACTCTCTGCAGGCCGGGAGACACCGAGCCATTTATTTCCTGAACCACCTCCCCTCCAAAATCCTTGATTACCAGGGTTAGCTTGGAAGCTTTGTTTTTCAGGTAGTAATAGATGTTCACACCCACCGGAGGATTGGGAGCGCTGGCAAATTCGCCGTAGGACTGACCGCGGCGGTCGAGCATCTGCCACAGGATGCCTTCCTTAATTTCAAACAGGTAAGCATTCTTATTAAGATTGTCCGCTGTAAATTCCTTGAAGGGATAAATATCGGTTACATAAATTCCGCGGCCGTAGGTGGCGATTACCATTTCTCTGTCTCTCTTCTGGATGGCCAGGTCATTGATGACCACATCAGGCACCTGGGGGCCTGAAAATCTCATCCAGTTCTTTCCCCGGTCGAAAGTGACATAAAGGCCGTAATCGGTGGCCAGATACAGAACATCCGGGTTATTCGGGTCTTCTTCAATATCGTTGGCCGGGTTGTTCATTCCGCCGGATATGTCTTCCCAGGTCTTACCGAGGTCCCTGGTAACATAGACATAAGTCTTATCTTCGTTGTGGGTGCGGTAGCCAGAATAGATTACATAGCAGGTATTGGCTTCGTGCTGGCTCGGCTGGACCCTCATCACCCAGCGGTCATATGGGATGAGGGCACCCTTCAGGCCTGACCTGGGCTTACCGTTGGCATCATAAAAATTGGCTGTAATGTTGGTCCATGTCTGGCCGTAATTGGTACTCAACTGAAGGTTGCCATCATCGGTTCCGGCCCAGTAAAGGCCCGGCTTTTTTGGCGACTCGGCAAAAGTATAGATGGTGGCGTACTGCAGATTGGTCTTTTTAGAAAGGTCGATTCTGGTCTTATTCTGCTTGCTCAGGTCGGGAGAAATCGTTTCCCAGGAATCCGGGTCTCCGTGTCTCAGGGAACGATGAACAAACTGGGAGCAGACAAAAACAATTCCGGGGTTGTGGGGAGAGAGGTAAATGGGCGCATCCCACTGGTACCTCTGGGCCGGAGCTCCGGCCGCTTCTTCATCCCGGGTGTTACGGCGAGCCAGAGAAATACTTTCTCCTGTCTTGAAATTCATCCGGCGGGAAGCACCAAACTGGCTCTCCCAGTAAATAAATTCCGGGTTCCACCAGTCGCGGACAACATAAAAACCATCGCCCGAAGGCAGATATAGCCAGTCTGACGGATAAACTCCGTTGGGGTTGCGGTTGCGGGAGGGGCCGAACCAGCAACCGTTATCCTGGGTCCCGCCCATAACGTTATATGGAAGTTCGTTGTCTACCGAAACATCGTAAAACTGCTGGGCGGGGATGGTTTCTTTCTGGGACCAGTGCAGGCCTCCATCCCAGGTCTCACTGACGCCGCCGTCGTTGGCGTTCAAAATATGCCTGGAATTGAGCGGGTCTATCCAGACCGCCCTGGAATCGACATGGCATTTTTTATTGGCCTCCCAGTTGGCAAACTGAAACGTCTTTCCACTATCGCGTGAAATCACGGTTCTGGTTGCGGGGGCAATCAGCACTTTATCATCGTTGGGGTCAATGGTAAGCCGTCCGTAATAACCGGCCTCAACCTGATTAACAATTTCACTACCCCAGCTCATCTTGTACTCGGTCATTCTCTGCCAGGTCTCTCCCTGATCTTCGGACCGGTAGATCACACCCGCCTTCTTGACAGGTCCCATGGGCTGCAGAGCTTCGCCGTAAATCATATCCAGCAGGCAACGGTTTAGAGTTTGATAGCGCCCCTTCACCTGGTCATAATCTCTGGCCAGGTCTTCTCCTTCTTTCAGCAGGTCGAGAATATCTTTCCTGTCCTTGTAGACGGTTCTGGCTTTGCTCAGGAGAGCCAAGGGACTTATCTTGAGCTTAAGCAGCAGATTCGGGTCCCCGGCCAGGACAGTCAGGTTATCCAGGAGGAAGGCTTCATCTTTTATGTATTTATCATCGTAGGTCAGGTTATCCCTGAAGTCCTGTTTTATAGCCGTCTGATTACGGTCTTTTATGTTGAAGGTCGCAGCTTCAAAACCGGGCGAATCGGCCAGCAGAGCCGTCAGCACCAGGCGGTTTAACCGGAGAAGATCCTTCTCTCCTTCTTCAGCTTTTTTCAGAATCTTTTCGGTTTCTTCCACCGCCGCTAAAGCCACCTCATCCCTGGCGTAGGCTTTTCTGGCAGCAGCCAGCAGGCCCTTCCAGTTAACCGTGGTTTTCTTTTGAAAATCGGGGTCGCGGACCAGGTCATTCAGTTTATTTACCAGATCTTCAACCTTTTCAAACTTGAGAGCCTCAAATTTCAGGTATTTCAGGAACTCCGGTTTAATTTTATATTCCTTGAATTTATTGAGATAATAACCATCCCGGAACAGGGCTCTCTGGTTATAGATAGCCGCCCCTTCCCTGTCGCTAAGACCGAGGTTGACCTCTTCATCCAGGCGTACATAGACGATCTTCGGGTTCTTCGGATAGATGGCCAGTCCATTTCGGCCGGTTTTCATCCGGTCCAGGTCCGGCAGTCCGGCCGTCAACTTTTTCCAGGTCAATCCGCCATCCGTTGTCTTCCAGATATGGTTTCCGGTCTGTCTGTCGAGAAAGGTCCAGGTTCGGCGGTATATCTTGTAACCGGCAGCGATGACCACATCTGAATTGCCGGGATCCATCACAAAATCCCCCACCACCCGGTCCTTGAGGTCCAGCACTCTTTTCCAGGTCTTGCCGCCGTCGGTCGATTTATAAAGGCCGCGTTCACAATCCTGGTCAGTATCATCATAAAGTTTGCCCTCAGCGGCCACGTAAACGATGTCCGGGTTTTTAGAATCCACTTCTATTCGGTTTATGAAAAAGCTATTTTCCAGGCCGATATGGACCCAGGTCTTTCCGGCATCGGTTGATTTCCAGACGCCGTTGCCATGATAAGCAGCCCGGCTGTGGATCGGTTCTCCGGTTCCCAGGTAAAGAATGTTGGGGTTGGAAGGGGCGATGGCCAGATACCCCATGCTCTGATTGCCGTATTTTTCAAAGATGGGCTCAAAATGTATTCCCCCATCAACAGTTTTCCAGACTCCTCCCGAGGCGGTCAGCACGTAGTAGGTCTGGCTCTGACCGGGAGGCACGGCAAAATTGGTGATGCGACCCGAAAATGGCCAGGGGCCTATATGCCGCCAGGTGAACAATTCCAGGTCTCTGGCTGTGATTGGAATTTTATCTGAAAAGGCGGCTGGTTTCTGGGTCTCTTCCTTCTGCGGCCCGCCGTTTCCAAACAACGGAAGAAGAAAGAAAAACAGGAGCAAGATGGATAAAAATGTCTTTTTCCTGATAGATTCAGGCTTGTTAATCATATGGCCTCCTTGAATTATTTATTTTCGTCTTTTTCATAAAATATTCCCGCCGCCCGGGGGGAAATTTTTCCAGAGCATACCTGACCGCAACCCGCGGCAGCTTCGATCCGAAACTCAATAAAAAGTTCTCCAGAAGCTGGCGGTCGGTTTTCCCGGCTTCCCGAAGCAGCCAGCCGGCGGCCTTGGCTACCAGGTCCTCTTCCTTGTTGTCTCTGACCGCCAGCTTAAGGGTCCTGAAGATAAAATCAAGATTTTCTTGTTCTCGAGTCAGCTTGACCAGGGAGACCAGAGCGGCCCTTCTCAGGTATGGGCTGTCATCTTTTGACCACTCTGCGATGATTCTCAACCGGTCGGGATTTTTCAGGAAAAAGGGCCCCAGGACCTCCATACAGAGAGTATCTATGAGCGCCCAGTTATCCAGATAACCATTCTTGAGCCAGGACTTTATTTTCTCCAGATGGGGCTTTTTCAATCCCGAATGGAAAAAGCCGAGCAGGAGCAGACCGCAGGACCGGCATTCCAGCTCCGGCCAGTAAAACAGAGATTCAGCCAGTTCCAGTGCCTGCGGAATTGAAAAGGCCGGCTTTACCTTTTTGTAAACCTCGCGGCAGAGAGCTCTGAGGTCGGCGGCCCTGACACCGAAACAGGCAATCTTTTCAGGAAAAAATCGCTGGGCGGTCCGGGCTGTTTTCCGGTTGGCCAGCTTTTGCAGGCGGTTGACGATCTCCTGCTGGATTGCCTGGATTCTGATTGGGTTATGTTCAACAGCAAGCATGAAAATTAAGACTTTTCCATTTTATCCGATTGAGCCACCCCCGGCAATAAAAAAAACAAATTAATAGCCAGCAAAAAATTTCTTGTTTGCGGATTCAATAGAATCTGACAACCGGATTACTGTCGGGACTGTTTCCGGCCGAGAGTAGAAATCCCCAGCGGGACATAGAGCGGACAGAAACCAAAAAGACTGGTGGCCAGAAAAACAATGGCGACAACCGCCAGAATATAGGCCAGCGTTCCCTTAACCACTCCGGCCAGCACCAGAATGGCCAGGATAACGGCCAGCAGAGTCCTCAAGGTCCGGTCCAGAGCTCCCATATTCTGTTTCATTCTGCCCTCCTTGTTTTTCAAATCTTAAACATATCATAATAAATAATTAATCTAATTGCCAGATAAATCAAAAGGTGCGAAAATTGACCGGGGTTAACGAAAGAGAGACAGACGATGCAAAAAATTAAAGTCCTTTTTGTGTGCGATGACAACAGCCTGAGAAGTCCCATGGCTGAAGCCTGGCTTAACCACCTGGGACAGGGGGATTTTCTGGCCAGAAGTGCCGGCTTCGAGCCGGGAGCCCTCAATCCCCTGGCTGTTGAAGTCATGAGAGAAGTCGGCCTGGATATTTCCGGGCACCTTCCGCGGAGCGTCTTTGAATTATATACTGCCGGTGAGCTTTTTTCCTATGTCATTACACTTTGCGACCCGACGGCGGCCGAGCGCTGTCCTATCTTTCCCGGAGTGTCCAGGGTATCCAACTGGCCTTTTCCGGACCCGACACGGGAAGATATCTCAGAGACGGATAAGAGGCAGAAACTCAGAGAGGTCCGCGACCGGATCCGGGAACGTGTGGAGAGATTCATCCAGATGACCAGGCCCGAATCTCAGAGCTGACTCCAGTCTTACCCCATCAGATCGCGCCGGGCGGCTTCCATCAGCAGGAAGAAGGCCTGCCCCTCTGTTGCTACTCCTGCTGATTGAAAGAGCGGCGATCCGCAAACATCGTTAACATAACCCAGAGAATCAACTTTCTTATGAACGGCCTGGCGCATAGTTTCGGCTGTTTTCAAATATTTCTTTCCGAGCCAGCCCAGCTGGACATTGCGATATATGGTGTAGGCCAGCATCTGGGCCAGATTGGTTTCCACAAAACTGTCAGGCCGGTCCAGGACATCGTGAAACAGTCCGTCTTCTCTCTGATACTTCAAGCAGCCGTCCAGAAGGTCCTTGAAATAACTTTGCAATTTCTCTTTTTCCTTTCTGAAATTGCCAGGAAGACTTCGCAAGATCCTGGTCATTCCGGCCGCTGCCCAGCCGTTGCCTACCCCCCAGAAGTCCTGTCTTTCATATTTTTTGAGGCCGTAATCATAGATATGAGAGAATAATTTCTTTTCCGGATTCCAGAGGTATTTTCTCAGCCCGTCGACCTGAAACAGAGCTTCCTTAAAGTAACCCATGACCGCCAGAAACGGCGGACACATGTACATGGAATCAATCCACAGCTGGGGTTTGTTGTCTATATGAAAGATGACTCCGTCAGCTGTGCGGGGAGCAGTCTTCAGGAAATATTCAGCCTGCTTCCGGGCAGCTTCGAGCAGTCGCTGGTCAGAAAGAACGCGACCGGCAAACAGGACAGCCTCGCCGTTGGCTCCCGGGTCGGTCACTCCGTGATTGTCGCAGACCTGGCCCAGACGCCCGTCATCCCACTGACGGAGGACTGCTTCCCGGGCCATCATTATAACCAGTTTCTCCTCTCCCAGTTCGAGAAGAGCCTGAGCAGCCACACCCTGCTCCCAGGCCTGTCGCTGCATGGTCAGCATGACCGTCTTAACCCGCTCAATCAAGTTGCTTTCGGGTGAGCCTGCAATTTTCTCTCCTGAGCTGAGGCTCCGGCCGGGAGAGGCAATCAGCTTTCCCCGAAACAGGCCTGACACCAGTACGACTCCCATAAAGTTTCTTCTGTTCATCAGCACAGACCTCCTTTCTCTTCTGGATTAGCCCTTTATAATTGTTAAGGTCATAAATATGCGGCTCGAAAGTATTTTTTTCTTTCCATCTTAAATATAACCTGATCTCATACCAACAACCGCTAGGCTCCCCGGTCAATCAGAATTCTCAAAATATTCCGTATATATTTTTTGAATTCGCTCCTGAACAAGTTTTTCCAGACGTCTTCTGTCATCTGGGGTCAGGCTCCGTCGGTAACGTTCATAGTCCTCAAAAGTAATCCGATATTTCTGATAAACCAGGTCCATCTGGCGATGGGCTTCTTCCAGGTTTTCTTTATGCTTATCAAAAATAAGAGCTGCCCTGGCGGTGATGTCAACATAAATTTCTTCGGTGATTCTGGGGGCAGGAGGAGTGACAGGTTTGGTTTCTTCCATGATTTCTTGCTGCGGCCAGTCTGAAGCCTGTTCCAGGTCTTTTTCTCTGGCGCAGGATAGAAAGCCAGCAAGCAGGGAAACCAGAATCAGCATAAGAGCGGGCTGAAGACGCAGTCGCCAGTAATTCCTGTTTGGACTGGCCCAGGTCATCATTTGCGTCCAACAACAGTCAATCAGATTCAGGCAACTTTATCGGCTCTGTTTTTCCTAAGACTAATCCTGGTAATATCGTCTTCTAATCCTCTTAGGCTTTTCGTTAACCGGATCGGCATCCAGCACCCACAGGCCACGGCCATGGGTGGCGATAACAATGACATTATCTCTGGGATGAATGATGAGGTCGTGCACATAGACTGAGGGCAGATTGCTTCCCAGAACCTGCCAGGTCTGTCCCCTGTCTTTTGAAACATAGACCCCGAGGTCCGTTCCGACATAGAGGATGTTGCGGTCCACCGGGTCCTCCCTGATTACATTGACCGGTCCAAGCGGCAGCCCTTTAGAAATATCCTTCCAGCTGCGGCCAAAATCAAGGGACATCCAGACATAGGGTGAAAAATCATCATCGAATCTCCCCTGCTGCGTCAAATAGACCGTTCCCATTTCGTACTGGCTGGCCACAATTCTGGAAACCCATTTCTGGTACGGCAGACCGGAGGTTATGTCCTGCCAGTTCTTACCTCCATCTCTGGTTACCGAGACCCGACCGCAATCGGTGCCCACGTAAAGCAGGCCGTATTTCAGCGGGGATTCGGAAACAGCGGTAATCGTATGGTAGGGAATATCACCGGCTTCAGCCGGAGTAAAATAGGTCAGGTCCGGACTGATCCTTTCCCAGGTGTCTCCGCGGTCGAGAGACCTGAAAAGGTACTGCATCCCATGGTAAATGATGTTCGGATTGTGGGGAGAGAGAATAAAATGGGCCAGCCACTGACCACGAAGTTTTGGTTCCTCCGGGAAAACTCTGGGAACTATCAATTTAGTCCTTTCCGGACCGCGCAGACTCAGGTCGGTCCTGGTCAGATTCCCGTAAAATCCGCAGGAGTATACCAGGTTGGGGTTGGTGGGGTCGATGGCATGGTGGGATCCTTCCCCGCCCGGAGCTCTTTCAAAGGCTACCGGCCGGATTGAATTTCTGCCTCTGCTCAGGTCGACCGCTGCCCGATAGCTGCCATGGTCCTGCATTGAGCCATAAACATGGAAAGGGGTATCCAGATCGTAATTTATGTTGAAAAACTGACAGACCGGAAGAGTCAAGCTGGAGTTCTTCCAGTTCTTTCCGCCGTCGTAGGAAATTTCAAGGCCACCGTCATTGACGTTGATCAGATAATTTGAATTATCAGGGTCGATCCACAAACCATGGTTGTCAACATGATACATGTTCTGAATTTCAGTAAAGGTCCGCCCGCCATCTCGGGAAACGCTCATCGGAACTCCCATAATATAGACCGTATCGGGATCGTTCGGGTCAACCCTGATCTGCCCGAAAACCCAGCCATAGGTGCCGGAGTGGCTTTCCAGATATTTTTTCATTTCTTCAGTAGTGGGAGCTGTAAGCTTCCAGTTCTCTCCACCATCATCCGACCGGTAGACGGTGGCTCCTTTTATCAGGCCGCTGCTGGGCAGGCCATAAACATCATCTTTTTCCTCTTCGCTTGGCTGTCTTGAAATTTCATAATTGTCTACCAGGGCATACAGGACGCTGGGTTTCTTGAGGCAGATATCTATTCCTATCCTGCCTCTGAATCTGGGCGCCGGCAGACCATTATTGATCTGCTTCCAGGTTTTTCCACCGTCAGTGGATTTCCAGATTCCGCTCCCGTCATAATGAGGCTCGTTTCTGGGGTCATTCCATTTCTTTCTGATCCTCTGCCAGGTGACGGCATACAGGGTGTCATGATCGACCGGGTCCATCGCCAGGTCAATGGCTCCGGTCTGGTCATTTATATAAAGAACCCGGGTCCAGCTCAGCCCACCGTCAGCAGTCTTATAAACTCCCCTTTCCTGATTGAAGGTCCATTCGTGTCCGGAGGCAGCCACATAGACCAGGTCAGGATTTTTCGGGTGGATGATGATCCTGGAGATGGTATTGGTATCGGTCAACCCCATATGTTTCCAGGTCCGCCCGCCGTCAGTCGATTTATAAACGCCGCAGCCGGGATGAGAACTCCGAAAAATATTGGCCTCTCCGGTTCCCACCCAGATAATTCTGTCATCGGAAGGAGCCAGGGCGATGTCTCCAATTGAGGTCGAAAGCTCGCGCTCAAAAATGGGTTCCCAGGTTGTGCCCTCGTTTTCAGTCTTCCAGACTCCTCCTGAGGCGGTGCCCACATAAATGGTGTAATTTTTTCCTCTTGGCGTGACCACGGCCACGTCAGTGCAACGCCCGCTGACGTTGGTCGGACCAAGAAACTGCCATTTTAGTCCGGCCAGTGATGAAGATCCCCTCATCTGAAGGTGCTGTTCGTAGCCTTTAAGCCTGACCTCTGGCGGAGTGCTCTGGATTCTGGCTGGCTTCTTCTGGGACTGAGACAGACCGGGCCATCCCGGAAAACCAACAGCCAGAATCAGCAGAAAACTAATAAAGAGCCAATTGATGTTTTTTTTCATCGGAAACTCCATGTGTTTATCAGACAGATCATTTTTAAAGAAAAAACCGGCCCATATCAAGAAAAAATTAGAGGCTGGACCTAAGGTTTGTCCCGAACTTCTTTTTCCACCACAATGGTCAGGTTAGAAGCCAGAGCGGCAACAGCCCCGATTGCCGCCCAGACCGGGGCGATAAGGGTGCCCACGATACCCACGGTCAGGGGAATTTCCATAAAGGTGCGTCCGTCT
>CAZDZU010000011.1:0-6636 GCA_964509995.1 uncultured Eubacteriales bacterium
GGTTGCCCCAGAGAAGGGTTGAAACCAGGGTGGCCCCGATAATCATCAGACCGCCCATCGAGGGAGTGCCCTTTTTGATCATATGGGACGAGGGGCCTTCCTGGCGGATTTCCTGCCCGATCTGATGTTTTTTGAGAAGCCTGATCAGCAGCGGGGTCAGGATGAACATCAACAGCAGCGAGGTGATTCCGCCCAGGGCGGTCCTGACCGTTATGTAGCGGAAGACGTTGAAAAAGAAGTAATACTCTCTGAGCGGAACGAGCAACCAGTACAGCACTTCAGGCCTCCATTTCTTTTTTGAGAAAACTCACGATGCGATCCATGGCCAGGCCGTGGGAACCCTTGACCAGCACCAGGTCTCCAGCCTGAAGAAAATTCTGCAACCAGCTGGCCGCTTCCAGGGCTTCATCGAAAGAACGAACGCAATCGGGGGAGAGGCCATGTTCAACCGCCCCTTCGGCCAGATGCCTGGCTCTCGGGCCGACTGTTACCAGGACCTGCCACCCGTTTTCCGGGACTCTGGACCCGGCCTGGCGATGAAAGTTAATTTCTTCCGGGCCCAGTTCCAGCATGTCACCCAGGACCGCGATTTTCCTTCTGGCCGGGATCTGGCCCAGGCTTTCCAGAACTGAATTCAGAGCCACCGGATTTGAATTATAGGAATCATCATAGATTTTTATTCCGTTCTTTAATTCCAGCAGCTGGCCGCGGTGTTCGACCTGAGGCAGTTCGTTCAATGCTGGCAGTAGCTCCCGGAGCTTCAGTCCTGAAGAGTGGGCCACGGCGCAGGCGGCCAGAAGGTTGGAGACCAGAGCCCGGTTCAGGAAGGGGACCCGGAGAGAAGTCCTTTCGTCGCTCAGAATGAGGTCAAAGCGAAGTCCTCCGAGACCGAGGTGTTCTATGTTTTCTGCCCTCACCGGAAACTCCGGGCTCAGGCCGTAATAGAGCGTCTGTCCTCCGCTCCAGGCCGAGCCGATTTTTCTTAGCCACGGGTCGTCGCCGTTTAAGACAGCCAGGGCCCCCGGCCTGGCCCCGTCGAGGATTTCTTTTTTGGCCAGGGCGATGTCTTCCAGGTCACGGAAGAATTCCAGATGAACTGGAGCAACACCGGTTATGACGGCCACGTCAGGAGGAGCAATTTCGGTCAGCCTGCGGATTTCTCCCCGCTGACTCATTCCCATTTCCAGAACGGCTATTTCCTGCGAGCCGTTAAGAGACAGGATGGAGATGGGAACACCGATCTGATTGTTGAAATTGCCGGGAGATTTGAGCACTCTGAATTTTTCCCCGAGCAACCGGGCGGTGAATTCCTTGGTTGAGGTTTTACCCACGCTTCCGGTAATGCCGACGATTTTTACCGGATGACGGCCGAGCCACCGGGCGGCCAGTCTCTGCAAAGCTTCCAGGGTATCGTCAACTTTTATCAGGCCGAAGTCCGGGGGGAGGCTTCCCACTTCTTCGGAAATGCAGGCTGCGGCCGCCCCTTTCTCGTAGGCATCGCGAACAAACTGGTGGCCGTTTCTTCGGTCATGGAGAGCGAAAAACAGGGATCCGGGGGTCGCCTGCCTGGAATCAAAGGTGAATGACAGAATTAGAGCCTCCGGACGGCCCTGAAGAAGCCGACCTCCGGCGAGCTGCGCAACCTCTCCCAGATACAAGCCGGTCATCCTATTTTTTCTCCAGCCTGTCGATTATTTCCCGGGCAGTCTCGACGTCGCTGAAGGGAACTGTCCGGTCCCGGAAAACCTGATAATTCTCATGGCCCTTGCCAGCTACCACCACCCAGTCTCCTTTCCTGGCCATGACCAGGGCAGTTTCTATGGCCTGGCGGCGGTCTATGATTTTTTCGTAATTGTGATTGCCCAGATGGTGAAATCCCTGTTCTATTTCTGAAATGATCTGTTCCGGTTCCTCAGACCGGGGGTTGTCGGAAGTGATGATTGTCCAGTCGGCCAGCCTGGCGGCCACCTCGCCCATCCGCGGTCGTTTCAGGCGGTCGCGGTCGCCACCACAGCCAAAGACCAGGATGACCTTCCTGGGATTGAGGCTGCGGATGGCCTGCAGCAGGTTTTCCAGGGCCCCGTCGGTGTGAGCGTAATCGACAATGACTTTAACCCCCAGCCGGTTGGCTACGCTCTCGAAACGTCCCGGAATCCTTTTAAGGGAAGAGATTCCCCTGATGATATCAGGCATCGGAACCGATAGCACCAGCGCAGCAGCAATGGCCGCCAGGAAATTATATAGATTGTGCTTTCCGATCAGGCTGGAGGTGAAGGTCAGAGACCCGAGAGGAGTGGAAACAGTGGCCGTCATCTCTTCCTGATCTATTGTAAATTTTTCGGCCCTGACCACGGCTTCGGGTCTGAAGCCGAAGCTTATGGTCTGCATCGGCAGTTCTGACAGCAACCTTTCTCCCCAGGGGTCGTCGATGTTAACGATCGAAGCCTGCCGTTTATGGTTTAAGAAAAATAATTTCTTCTTGGCCTCAAAATAGTTTTCCATCGTCTGATGGTAGTCGAGATGCTCGCCGCTGAGATTGGTGAAAACAGCCACGTCGAATCCGATTCCCCAGACCCGCTTGAGCTCAAGAGAATGAGACGAAACTTCCATCAGGCAGTGGCTGACGCCCTCGTCCACCATCTGCCGCAGGAATTTCTGGATGTCCGGCGCTTCGGGCGTGGTTCTCTCAGCAGAGAACTGACGACCGCCCCAGCGATATTCAATGGTACCGACCACCCCCGGCTGTAAACCGGCTGTTTTCAGGATTTCCTCCAGGATGTAAGTGATGGTTGTTTTACCCTTGGTGCCGGTGATGCCGACAACTTTGAGCCGGGAAGAAGGGTGGTCATAAAAATTTGCGGCCAGCAGGGCCATGGCTTCACGACTGTCAAGCACCTGGACCCAGGCCCGGTCAATTTCAGGAGGGCACGGTCGTTCCGATACTATGGCCACGGCTCCGCGCTGGAGAGCTTCGGGAAGGAAATCATGTCCGTCGGCTTTCTGTCCTTTGAGGGCGATGAAGATATTACCGGGTTCCACCTTCCGGGAAGAATAGGCAATTCCGGTTATTTCCTGGTCCCGGGTTGTTGACAGACTGACCACCCGGATACCCTTGAGCAGCTCTGAAAGCTTCATTTCAGTCAGTTACTCCTGTCGTTGAGGCTTCTTTCCTGGCCATGATCAGATTTTCGGGTAATTTCTGCGGGGGCTGGTTGAGATAGAGCAGGACCTTTCTGGCCACTTCTCTGAAAACGGGAGCGGCTACCTGTCCTCCATAATGAAATTGGCCCCGTGGTTCGTCTATAACCACGATGATGGAAATCAGGGGCTGGTCGGCCGGAACAAAACCGGCAAAGGAGGCTATATGTCGGGAACTGGAATAGGCCCTGAGCTCAGGGTCATATTTCTGAGCGGTTCCTGTCTTGCCGGCCATCTGGTATCCGGGCAGGCCGGCTTCCCGCCCGGTGCCCGATTCCACCACCGGTTCAAGAACCAGGTCGATCAGCTGTCGCACGGTGCCAGGTTGAAGAACGGGCTGGCTTCCGGGCGCAGCTTGAAGGGCAGCAGGAATTATTCCGGTCAGGGGAGAGGGCTGCTCCAGCCGGACCCTGGGCTTAACCAGGTTACCGCCGCTGGCGAAAACATTCAGAGCCCTCAGCACCTGGAGTGGCGTGGCTGAAATCTCATAGCCGATGGCCACCCGCAGAGATGATTTTCGCCATTTTTCCAGCGGATGAAAGATTCCGGATTCTTCTCCGGGCAGGTCAATGCCCGTCTTCTCGCCGAACCTGAAAGCTCTGAACATGCGGTAGATGTTTTCAGCTCCGGTACGCTCAGCGATTTTTATGACTCCCACGTTCGATGATTGGATAAAGACTTTGGGAAAGCTCAGCACTCCCATCCGGACATGGTCCCGAACTATTGTCCCCCCGAAAACAAGATAACCCTGGCTGCAGTCATAATGGGTGTTCCAGTCTATTCCGGCCAGTTCCCGGGCGGCCGCAGCTGTAACTATTTTGACTGTGGAGCCGGGTTCGTAGGTATGCTGTATGGCCCGGTTGGGCATAACATCTTCCGGCGGGGGGAAATTGTTCGGGTCGTAAGCCGGATAATTGGCCATAGCCAGGATTTCACCGGTCTGCGGAACCGAGATGATGACCGTGCCCCAGAGAGCTCTGTGTTTTTCAACCGCCCGCTGGAGTTCTTTTTCGGCTATGTACTGAATTGTGGAATCTATCGTCAGGTAAATATCCTGGCCGGGTCTGGTTTCCTTGATGGTTTCTATGAAGAATTCTCTTTTGCGAGCATCCTTCATGATCAACTGCTGGCCCTCTTCTCCCCTCAGCAGAGAGTTGTAATAATATTCCACTCCGGCCAGTCCGAAGTCGTCCACGTTGACTCCGCCGAGGACGTGAGCTGCCAGCTGGCCCTGGGGGTAGAACCTGCGGTTCTCTTCCAGCAGGTAAATACCGGGCAGCTTAAGGCTTCTGATGGTTTCGGCCAGCTCCAGGGATATCTTTCTCTTTATCCAGGTAAACCTTTTTCGTTTCTCTATGGATCTGATTATTTTTTTAATTTCCTGGTCTTTTAACTCCAGCAGACTCTTCAGCCTGAGGATGCTATTCAGTTGCTGGTCCAGACTTTCGCCCTTGACCGGAGAAAAGAAAACGGAAGCCGCCGGCAGGCTACGGGCCAGAATTTTTCCGTTCCGGTCGAAAATCGTCCCTCTGGTCGGCAGAACGGTAATCAGGTCCTGGCTCTGTTCCAGGACCTCGGCTTTTAATTTTTTGTGTTCCAGGACCTGGAGTTCGAGCAGTCGAATGGCGACCACCGCAAACCAGAACAGGATGCCCACCAGGATGAACTTGACCTTCTGGCGGTGGCTGGTGGAAAATGGCGACCGGTCCTGCAGAATCAACCTCATTTCACCACCTGCTTTTCGAAAACAACCTGGTCCGGTCTGGGATCCTGGAGCTGGAGCTCGTTACGGGCCACCCGGTCGACCCTTTCCAGGGACAGCAACGCTTCTTTTCTGGTTTCCAGTCTCTTGATCTCCTCTTTTAACTTTTCGACTTTCATTTCCAGCTCGTGAATCCGGTAGCCGAGACGAACCGATTCGCTCTGGTACCAGATGTAAAAGGTCAGGTTGCCCAGAAACAGCACCACCAGCCCGGCCCCCAGGGCCACCTGTTTCCAGGTGAATTTTTTTCTGACCATACTCATATTCTCTCCGCGGCCCGCAGCTTGGCCGAATGGCTGCGGGAGTTGGCTTCTATTTCTTCCGGCGAAGGCCGGACCGGTTTGCGGGTCAGGATTTTGACCAGCGGCTGACCTGTCCCGGCAGAAGCCAGGCTCTGGAAAGCTTTTTTCACCAGCCGATCCTCCAGGGAGTGAAAGGAGATCACAACCAGCCTCGTGCCGGGCAGGCATCTACGGGCCAGCCGGTCAAGGAAGACGTCAAGGCCTTTGAGTTCCTGATTGACCTCAATTCTCAGCGCCTGAAAGACTCGGGCTGCCGGGTGGAGATGATTCTTCTGGGGCACCCAGCGATAGACCTCTTCCACCAGCTTTTTCAGGTCAGTGGTATTTTTTAAGAGCCCCAGCTTGCGCTGGCTGGCGATTTTTCTGGCCAGCAGCCGGGTATGGTGCAGTTCTCCGTACTCCTTAAAAATTTCAGCCAGCCGGCCTTCAGGATAGGTCATCAGAATCTTTTCGGCCGTAGTCTTCTGTCTGCTATCCATTCTCATATCCAGCGGACCTTCAAGGTTGAAACTGAAACCGCGCTCCGGGTTGTCAAGCTGAAAAGAAGAAATTCCCAGGTCTGCCAGAACACCCTTCACTTCCTGGAAGGGAGTAAGCTCCTCGAAGCCAAGCATTTCCCTGAAATCCAGCTGAAACAGTTTGACCCGGTCCTGGTATTCGGCCAGTCTTCTGGCCGCTACCTTCAGCGACTGTTCATCCAGGTCAAAACCGATTATTCTGGCTCCGGGATTTCTCTTCAAAATCTCCAGAGCGTGTCCCCCCAGGCCTACAGTGCAATCTATATAGAGCCCCGGCCGCGAGGCCTGTAAATAGGCCAGCGATTCTTCAACCAGGACTGGCCTGTGCCCGAATTCTTTCATTCAGTCTTTCCTCGGGGGACAAGACGGGCAATATTTTCGAAATCCTCCTCGCTCAGGGGCCGTTTTTCGATAATCGACTCCAGAACTTCTTTGTTCCAGATTTCCAGATGATTATTTAACCCGATCACCTCCACTTCGGTGTTCAGCCTGGCTTTGTCTCTTAAAGTCTGGCTGATGAGCACTCTTCCCTTGGCATCGATCTGATGGTGGCTGCCCTTCAGATTGACCCGCAGCAGGAAGCGTCTGACATCCGGACGCAGGGTCAGGGCTCCCTCGTTGGCGATGCTGGTCATCTGTTCCCAGACAGCCAGCGGATAAAGCTGAACCGCTTCGTCGGTAAGAGAGGTTATGAAGACATCTTTGCCGTAAGCCTGTTCGATGATGTCACGGAATTTTTCAGGAATTTTCAGCCGGCCGCTGCGGTCGAGGCGTGCGGTGTAACTTCCGATCAGCAGGTTGTTGGCGGCTTCTTTTCCCATTTTATCCCGTTTTATCCCATTTTGAGTTAAATATA
>CAZDZU010000011.1:6646-14100 GCA_964509995.1 uncultured Eubacteriales bacterium
ATAAAAGTCAAGAAAAAAATCCCGTTAAAATAAAATATTTTTCAGGTTAATAACAGAGAGAAAAGGATGGCCTGAGCGGTCAGTCCCCAGACCTGGAAGGGGAGTATTCTTCCAGCAGCTGCCTGGCCCTTTCCAGATCTTTATCCAGGACCATGATTATGGTTTCACCCAGCCCATCCATGGTGAAGGGATAAATGGAGTGGACAATCTGGCCTTTGAGCAGGCAGAAGATACCGTTAGTGCCGAGAAAACTCTTGATGACCTCGGCTTCGGCCAGGCTCCAGACCCTGGTCAGCTCAACCAGGGTTTCTTCCTGTCCCGGAGTTTTATCAGAAGAAGGCGGTTTGGTTTCGGCCTCCTCACTGTCCTGTTCTGGCGGATTTTTTTCGCGCCAGGAAAAATAATCGTCGAGGATCTGTCTGTGGTCAAAGGCCAGCGGGAAATTTATTTCTTCTCTGGTAAAGACTCCTGTGCGCCTGGCATCGTCGGCGGCTTCTGGAGTTCCTTCTGCCCGGGCTATAAATACTGTGGATATGGTGTGCCTTCGCGGATCCCGCCCCGGGTCGGAGTAGGTGTGAAACTGCCGGATGAGCTCAACGTTGAGGGAAGTCTCTTCCCTGGCTTCACGAATGGCAGCCTGCTCCAGAGTTTCTCCGTAATCGACGAATCCTCCAGGGAGAGCCCAGCCAGGCGGTGGATTCTTCCTTTCGATCAGAACAATACCCCTCCGCCCATCGGGCAGCCTGATTTCTATGATCAGGTCGACGGCCGGAACGGGATGCTTTCTTTCGTTCATGATGACTTCTTTCCGGCTAACATACCGCCGGCCGGGATAAAAGTCAATCATAAAGAACAAACCTCTTTTCCAGCTGCTTCATTTTTTCCACCACTCCGCCGTATTCCAGCTCGCTGTAAGGCAGCATGGACGGTCCGCAGAACCCCTGGCGCCTGATTTCGGTGGCTTTTCTGGCGATCTGAGTCCGGATAGCGTCCCAGTAAGGGTGGTCGAAAACATCGGCTGGCTCCGACAGGCGTCCTTCTTTCATGGAAAAAGCGGCTCCGGTAACCACCGGCGGACCGTCGAAATAGGAAACGGTGGCGTTTAACCGGCAGGGCATCAGCGGTCCGATGTGGCTGCCCCGCATGAAACCGGCGACATAATGCCCGATGTTGAACGGAGCCAGGACTTCGCCGGTCGCCGGAAATTCCCCCTGGACCCGGACCAGAGCCACCGGGTCATCCTTGCCGGTGTATCTGCCAGCGATGTTATGCAGTCGCTGGGTGGAAATGGCCAAAGCCTGGTTGCCGGTGCTGCGGGACCAGATGCTTTCGATGACATATTTTTCGGTGTCACGGAGCAGGGCAGCAATATCGTAGAGTTCTTCCGGTGCCATCAGTTCTATCACCTTATTTTTCTCGGTGAAGCTGACGTCTATTATGCGAAACTTGAATCCCTGGCTCATTTTCGGGCTGAGAATCAAACCGGAACAGTACATAGGGTCGGCAAAGGCCAGGTAGAACGGCAGGTTGTAGGCTCCGGGGTCAGTTTTGTCGGCCGCGAAGAAAAGGAAAGGTTCGTTTTCTCTTTCCTCAATTTCCATTTCAGCCACTGCCGGTCCCAGTCCCCTGACGTTGCCCGAAAAAGCGTCTTTGAGCAGGTCCTGGCCCGCTCCGTAAAGTCCGGTCTTTCTGGCGACATCTGTCCCGGCCAGGAAAGCTTCCCAGGCCAGCTGATGAACCCGGGTGTTTCCTGGTCCGCTGGTATGAGTGCAGAGGATGGCGATGTCGTCACCTGTTGAGCTGATGTAATAATCAATCAATAAATCCTTGCTCCGGGCGGCTACAAAATTTCTGACCTCCTGGAGAAGGGCCAGGCTCGGCTTGATATGGCCGCCGATACTTCCGATATCGGCTTTTAAGACACTGATGGTGATTTTCATAACGGCCTCCCTGAAATGGTTCCTGCTTTTAAATTTAAGCAGCCTTCATTTAAAGTCAACTGCACTTTCCTGTCGGGAGCAGGCTGATGACTTAATTCCAGGGTGGTCATGGTGGGAATAGCCGCGCCGTCAAGCTTAAAAATATGTCCGGGCAGGCCGCCCCAGGCGGGGGTCTATCTTTTTTTATCTGGTTGGCTGCCCGGAAGAGAGCTGGTGATAATTTCTGCACTCAACAATATTGTTTCAGGCGGCCTGAAGGTTAAAGATAAGTCAGCGGGAAAAAAAGAAGCATCCGCAGAACACTGACTTTTTTCTCAAAATCTTCCTTATAACCTGCGGGTAACGGTTCAGCCGGCTGGAATTTCCAGCTCAGCGGATTGACGTATTTGCCGTGATAGAGAAGGCGATAATCAAGGTGCGGTCCGGTCGACTCACCGCTGGAGCCGACATAACCGATAACCTGCCCGCCTTCCACCCTGACTCCAGTTTTTATTCCGGGGGCCAGGGACTTAAGGTGGAGATACATGGTCTCGTAAGCGTTCCTGTGCCGGATTTTTACCATGCGGCCGGCGGCCCCATTCCACCCGGCGAAGGTTACCAATCCCTCGGCGGTGGCCTGAACCGGAGTACCGACAGGAGCGGCATAATCAATCCCATAGTGCGGCCGGTAAATCTTGTGGATCGGGTGCAGACGGCTGGAGCTGAAGCGAGAGGTAATCCGGGCATACCGGAGCGGCGATTTCAGAAACTCCTTCCTGAGTGAACCTCCGCTGGCTTCAAAATAGTCAGCCTTCCCGGTGTCGGGAAAAACATAGCGGTAAGCTTCGAAAATCTGGTTGCGGTTGACAAAGCGGGCGGCCAGAATCGGGCCGTAACCGCTGAACTGGCCATTTATGTATCTCTTTTCGACCAGCAGCCGGAAGCTATCGTCCTGTCTGAGGTCGACGTAAAAATCTATTACCCAGCCGAAAATTTCGGCCATCATCAGGGCCAGCAGGTCCTGTTCACCCGCCTGGTTGACAGCCGCAATCAGGGAATCATTGATTTTCCCCTCGACCAGAACCAGCTGCCTGACGACCGGACGGGACTTGATACTGGCTGCAGGGGGAGAGGCCATGAGGTCAACTTCCAGGTAACGTTCCGGGTCAAGGTCAAGCTGGAATGAAGTATAGACTCCGGCCTGGCGGATAAGCCTGTACTTTTGTCCGGCTGGAATTCTGGCCAGGTCATAAACCTTTCTGGTGGCTTCCCTCATTTCAATCACCCGGGAAGGGGAAAAACCCGCCGGAGCCAGAATTTCAGTTATGGTCTTGCCGGCCGGAATGATGAATTCCTCGGTTATCGGCGGTGGGGCCTGGGACTCTACCCTGGCCGGCGGAACTTCGGAGCTGATGGCTGGATGGTTTCTGGTTTTATTAAGAAGAAGAATGGTGGCGATAATGGCCAGAAACAGGAAAAGGATAGCTACCAGAAATACTTTTTTGCGATTGATCCTTTTTCTGACCCTCATCAAAGCAGCGAGGCTATTCCTTGAAGTCGAGCGGTTTGCTGTCTTCATGCCTTTCAGTCGCAACTCTGGGTGCCGATTTCTTTCTCAGTTTAAGCACCAGGAAATCTACTGGACCATAAAGAACGTTTAAAGTGGTAAAGAGCAACAGGAAATATTTGGGACGGAAAAGCAGACCGGTCAGGACCAGGGCCAGCAATAAACCGGTTTTCATGTCCACCGGCCGGTTGATGATTAAGGAGACAAAGTTCCGGTAACGGAGCGTGCTGATCATCAGCAAACTGACAATAACCACCAGAGCAGACAGATAAAAGGCGCTGAAAGTCTGATAGTTTGGCTGCGGGTGAAAAATGACCAGCGAGGCCAGGAAGATGGCCGCCGAAGGAACGGTCAGGCCCTGATAATAGCGGCGGTCGGGGAGACTCTTGGTCCGGATGTTGTAACGGGCCAGCCTGAGCAGCCCGCCGACAACGAACAGGAAGCTAAAAAATATTCCGGCTGGTCCCAGGACCTTCAATCCCCAGAAATACATCAGGAGAGAGCCGGCAGCGGCAAAGGAGATAGCGTCAGCCAGCGAATCCAGCTGGATGCCGAAATCAGAGCTGGTCCTGGTGGCTCTGGCCACCAGGCCATCCAGGCCATCCAGCATGGCGGCGATGATGATCCAGAGAGCTGCCCAGCGGTAGCGGCCATAAAAGGTTGAAGTCAGACTGAGAAAACCGAAAAAGACGTTGGTCAGAGTAAATACGCTGGGCAGGAAATATAGCCGCGGACCCGGCTGCTTAATTCTGACTCTCATCTCTCCACTCTCCGATTACGGTCAGCCCTCCTTTAACCTTCTGGTTCAGGCTGACTTTAAGCTCAACCCGGCCAGGCAGATACAGGTCAACCCTCGAGCCAAAATACATCAGTCCAATTTTCTGGCCGGCAGCTACCCTGGCTCCAGGCTTAACATAACATTTTATGCGCCTGGCGGCAACCCCGACCATCTGCTTCAGAAAAGCCGGGCCTCTTTCTCCCCGCAGCAACAGGCTGTTAGATTCATTCTGACTGCTGGCTTCTTCCCTGTAGGCAGGGAAAAACCTGCCGGGCTGATAATCCACTTTTTTAATCTCGGCCGCAAAGGGAGAACGGGTGAAATGAACGTCGAGCAGGGAAAGGAAAATGCTGACCACTTTTCCGGGACCGTTCAGGTCCGGATGGCTGGAAAAATTCTCTATTTTTATGACCTGCCCGTCGGCCGGCGACAACACCAGATTCTCTCCCGGCGGTGGCTGCCTTTCCGGGTCGCGGAAGAAGAAAAGGAAAGCAGCCGTAAGCAAAAGGAAAAAAAGGCTGGCCGGCCACCAGCCGAGCAGCAGCGTTAGCAAAAACACAACCAGCGACGGCAGGTAAAAAATTAAACCCTCTCTGGCGACTTTCATCTCGTCTCCCTCGCTTCATATTATAAAACTTATCTTTCGGCCAGAAAATAGACCGAAAGAAAAGATACCCGGGCGATGCTGCCCATGATTTCGGGGTTGAGGCGGTAGATAGTGTCTCCCGTTCCATGGTAGGCCAGATGTGGACCGTTAGAGCCGAGGCTGGCGCAGGGGATTCCCTTCAGAAAGAACGGAGCGAAATCGGAGCTTCTGACTCCGATATTTCTGATCACGCCGTATCCTCTTATGATATTGATTTCCCGGTTGGCTTTTTCGATGGCTTCTTTGAGGTGCGGGGGCTCGGCACTGACACCGCACCAGGCCCCGTCGCCTTCACCCTCCATGTCAAAATTGAACATGGCCGAAATCCGGTCAAATCCGGCCGGAAGATGGCTGGCAAAATAAGTAGAGCCCTGAAGGCCGAGTTCCTCGCCGCCGAAAAGAACGAACATAACCGACCTCTTGGGCTTCGGGTTCATGGAAGCAAAGGCCCGGGCCAGGGTCATTACCACGGCCGAGCCGGAGGCGTTGTCATCGGCTCCGGGAAAAAGCAGGCCCAGGTGCTGACCGCAGTGGTCGAAATGGCCGCCGATGATGATGACCTCTTTTCTGAGCTTCGGGTCGGAACCTTCCACCCACCCGGCGATGTTATAACCGGTAGCTTCCGGGAAATGCCTGGAGCTTACCCGGTAGGAAAGGCGGGCTTTCAGGTCGAAAGAAATGGGCCGCTTGAACGTCTGAAGGGCTTTCTTCAGCTCAGCGGTGGTTGAATTTATTTCTTTGAAAATCTGGTCAGCTGTCTTTTCGGTTATCATGCCGGGCATGAAGCCGGACAGCCAGTCGCCGTTGGGGTTGGCCTGGGCTTCAGGATAGATGTAAATCAAACCAAGAGCTCCCTTTTCTCTGGCCACCTTCATCCTGGTCCGGTGTTCGTCGTGGGATTGAAACTCGCGGCGGGCAGGGTCGGGTGTTCCGCGGAAGCAGAGGACAAACTTCCCCCGAACCTCAACTCCAGCGTAATCGTCATAGTTTAGTTCTGGAGCAGAAATTCCCCAGCCGACAAAGGCCAGTCCGGCAGTGTGGTCTCCGCTGTCAGAATAGAGAAGCGGCAGGAAATCTTTTTCCGGCTTGAGTTCCACTGTTTCATACTGAACCTGGCCGTCGTTTCCGGTCTTTGCCGGAAGGTGAAGGCTCATGGAAGCCTGATCAATTATGGTATAGGGAGATGGATAAGGTTGCAGATAACCATTTCTGGAATCAAGAGGCTTGAGTCCCCAGTCCTTGAACCTGGCTGCCGCCCAGCGCGCGGCCCGGGTGTAGCCTTCATGTCCGGTCAGACGCCCGGCGAATTCTTCTGAAGCCATCGTCCTGGCGAGCTGGTAGGGAAGCAGCGGGTCTATGCCCTCAACCGCTTTTTTTAAGCGGGCCGGCAGCTCGCCGGCGGTAATCCAGCTGAAAATCATCAGAACCAGGACCGGGACAAAAATAAGGTGGGTCGTTGTTTTTCTCATGTTCATTGGCCTTCACTTAAATTAAAAATTAGAAGTGATTATATCACACAACCGGATTCAGGCCGCAGGGAAAAATGCCCTGACGGGAAGTGGATTCCGGTTAAAACTCTATCTGGTCATTATTTCCCTTTTTTCCTTTTGCGGTTTATTTCCTTGATCACAGCTGAATGGAGAACGATAAAATAATAGGCGGCCAGGAAAGCCAGCAACAACAGCCCGGACAACCAGCGTCCTCTGACCAGATTCAGGAGTGCATAGGAGAGCAAACCCAGAAAAAGGGCCAGGTGAAAGAAAGCAAACAGCCATTCAAACATCGTTCTGCGGGTGAGCGGTCTGGCGCTTTCAGGTCAGCCTGATTCGGGCTTATTGAATCCTGGTAACGGAAATGATGATTATGGGTTCCACCGGAACGTCGCGGTACATGCCCTTGGTGGTTGTGGACACTTCAGCAATAGCATCCACCACTTCCATTCCCTGAACAACCCGGCCAAAAACGGCGTAACCGAATTTCTTGGGGTCGTTGGGTACATGGTCAAGGAACGGATTGTCCACCAGGTTGATGAAAAACTGGCAGGTGGCGCTGTCGATTTCGGCCGTCCGGGCCATGGCAATGGTGCCACGCAGGTTTTTAAGCCCGTTGTTAGCTTCGTTCTTGATGGGAGGCCGTTTTTCCGGCTTGGTTTGAAGGTCGGGGGTCAGCCCACCACCCTGAATCATGAAGCCCTTAATGACCCGGTGGAAAATGGTGCCGTCATAGAATTTATCGCTGACGTAGGTCAGGAAATTCTTTGCGGTGATCGGGGCTTTATCCGCAAACAGCTCGATCACTATATCTCCCTTGCTGGTTTTCATCAGGATTCTGGGATTGGCTGCCAGCAGGGAGCCTGTCAAGAAGATGAGAAGAAGGCTAAAAAAAATGAAAACTCCTTTATTCATTTTCTACCTCCAAATAAGAGCTTACGATACCAGATAGGGAGAAAATAATCAAATCTTCACTTGCCACTGGCAGTATCCCTTTTTCTGGGGTTTGTCGCCTCCTGACAGCAGAGTGTCTCAGCCCTGACCTGTTCTGCCC
>CAZDZU010000012.1:0-13075 GCA_964509995.1 uncultured Eubacteriales bacterium
GCCTTTATTTTTATACCATATTGCTCCAGTTTTTTGTAGAGGTTGCTGCGCGGGGTGTCGATTTCCCGGGCCGTTCTGGAAACATTCCAGTTATTGATCTTCAGCTTGAAGAGGATGAAATTTTTTTCGGCTTCTTCCCGGAAATCCTTAAGGGTCCTGACCTTACGCAGGTCGGGCAGCAAAAGTTCTCTGTCCTGCAAAAGATAGTCGGGCAGGTCTTCCGGTCCGATAATTTCTTTATCGGTCAGGATAATTAACCGTTCCACCAGGTTCCTCAGTTCCCTGACATTTCCCTTCCAGGGATACTTCATCATTATTTCCAGGGCTTCGGCCGAAAATTTTTTGCGCCGGAAGTTGTTCTCCTCTGAATAGACGGAACAAAAATAATCCACCAGTAGAGGAATGTCTTCCTTCCTTTCCCTGAGGGGCGGAACGTAAATCGGCACCACGTTCAGCCTGAAAAACAGGTCATCACGGAAGCGACCTTCCTTCATCTCTTTTTTCAGGTCTTTATTAGTGGCGGCGATAATCCGGACGTCAACCTTGATTATCTTACTGGAGCCCACCCTCTGGACTTCGCCTTCTTCCAGAACCCTGAGGACCTTAGACTGAGTTTTTAAGCTCATATCCCCTATTTCGTCCAGAAAGATGGTCCCGCCGTCAGCCAGTTCAAACTTGCCCGGTTTACGCTCGGTGGCTCCGGTAAAGGCCCCTTTCTCATGACCGAACAGTTCGCTTTCGATCAGCTCTTCAGGAATGGCGGCACAATTGACCTGAACAAAATTCCAGTCAGCCCGCGGGCTGTTATCATGTATGGCCCTGGCCACCAGTTCCTTTCCAGTGCCGCTCTCACCCTGAATCAGAACGGTAGCGTTGGTGGGGGCAATTTTTTGAATTTCCTGCCAGAGGCCAAGCATCAGCGGGTGCTGTCCAATAATCCGGTATTTTTTTTCTGTTCTTTTTTTAATGTCCTGAACTGTCGTCCTCAATCTTCTGGCTTCCAGGGCGTTGCGAACACTTAACAGGACTCGCTCGCGGTGTAGAGGTTTTTCCAGGAAATCGAAAGCACCCAGTTTGGTGGCGTCCACGGCCATAGAAATGGTGCCGTGACCTGAGATCATGATAATCTCTGGCGCCGGGAGCCTTTTCCTGAACTCTGCCAGAAGGTTCAGTCCGTCGCTATCGGGTAACCTGATATCAAGAAGGATGAGGTCAATTTCCGGGTGGCTATCCAGAACCTCCCGGGCGGTTACTCCGTCCGCAGCCTCATGGAAGGCATAGCCCTCATACTCGAGAATCATTTTCAGAGTCTTGCGGATGTTATCCTCGTCATCCACCACCAGGATACGGTATTTTCTCTCTTTGGTATTCATAAGTTCATTTTAACACACCCGGCCCGGAGCGCGAAAATAGATATTGATTAATTCATCTTCAACCCTTATATTCTTTAGAGGAGGACTGAAATTTCCATCCTAAGGAAAGCCATTGCGGTCAGCTGTTTCCTCTGGCTGGTACATTTTCCAGCTACAGATAAAACAGTCACCGCTGGCCCGCGGGACGGCCTGACCGAAACTGAATTCAGCCTGAGTAATGGCCTCCAGGTCTATCTTTTACCCTATTCCGGGACATCGCTGACGACCATTGTCCTGGCCATCAAGGCTGGAACGGCCGAAGAAACTCCCGAAAACAGCGGCTGGCTTCATCTTCTGGAGCACTGCCTGCTTTTCCGGCAATCTCACCTGACAGCTGAAGGCCGGCTTTTCCGGACGATCGCTCAGCTCGGCCTTTATTATAATGCCCTCACCGACCAGGACCTGATGTTATTTGAAATCAGTCTGTCGTCGGAGCAGCTTGAGCCTGGCCTCCGTTTGCTGAGAGAAGCAACCTTTTCTTACAACCTGACCGAAGAGGCCCTGGAGCAGGAGAAAGCGGTGCTGCTCAAAGAACTGGCTGAAAATAGCCGTCAGCCGGAAAAGGTCGGGCTGGCCGCAGTTTATGAACTGGCTTTTCCTGGAACCGGTTATGCTCTCCCCGTTTATGGAAAAGAAGAAGCCGTCAGCCGGGCCAGTCTGTCAGGACTTAAGGAACTTCATCAGAAATTCTTCCGCCCGGACAACGCCGCTCTGGTGGTGGTGGGAAATATTGACCCGGACAAAACAAAAGAACACATCATGGCGGTATTTTCTGACCTCAGGGGAGGCAGTGGACTGCACAGGCGGCCGTCTCTGTCCCCCAAGCACCCTGGTCAGGGGGCAACGATTGAGCGCCGGATGAAAGTTTCGGATACCTATATCTTGGCCGGACTGCCGGCGCCCGAATACGGAAGCCCTGACCGCATACCGGTGGATATGCTGAGCGAACTTACGGGGCAGGGTCTGAGCCCGCTTATCTATCAGGCTTTTTCCGGTCAGCCTGACCTTGTCTCTTCGGCCCGTTTTCACTACCTCAGCCATGAACAGACTGGACTGATTTTTATATCTGTAACTTCCGGGGAAGACGACGTACCGGCAGTCAAACGGCTTCTTCAGAATTTTCTTCCCCGCCTGGCTGAAATAAACTATTCCCGACGGGACTACCTGCCGGATCAGCAATTTCTGGTATTCGATTTTCTCCAGGGCGGGAAGAACCGCTTTCAGTGGCTGTCGGAAAAAATGACCGAAAACCCATCCGTTCTGGCACAGTCCCTGGCCAGGCATCTTCTGTTGCGAAGCGATCGTCAGGGGGAGAATTATCTTGAATCCATTACCGGGCTTGATTCTTCCGACCTGAGAAAAATCGCCCGACGGTATCTGTCCAGAGTCAGACCGGTCTGGGTGGTAATAAAACCAGAAAAGAAATGAAAAAAAGGAGATTGATTATTAACAGGTTTATTATGAGCTCAATCCTGGCCGGACTGATCTGGACCGGGCCGTTGCCGGCCCAGCCCTTAACCTTTGAAGTTTTCAGCCTGGAAAACGGCCTTAAAGTCTATTATCAGTTTCAACCGCAGGCCAGATTAACGACAGTTGTTTTTCATTTTGGGGGCGGCCAGTCTCTGGAAATGGCTGGAAAGGCTGGCCTGGCCTACCTGACGACCAGACTGATGGCTGAAGTGACCGATGAAGACCGTCTGTCTGAACTTCTGGCTTCTGGAGTAAATCTTACCGCCGGCAGCCGTGCTGATTTTTCGGTCATTCAATTTGAAGGTCTCAGCCGGCATCTGGATAGAACCATGGAAATTGTAGCCTCAGGCCTGAAGAATCCACTTTTCTCAGGTCCGAGGATAGACCGGGTCAGGAGCCAGTTGAAGCTGGAAGCCAGGAAAGAAACTTGCCGGCTGGTGGACACGGCTTTAATCTGCCTGCGCCGCCAGATATTTCCCGATAGTCCCTATGGTCGTTCCCTCTATGGCAATGAAGCCGACCTTAAGTCTATGTCTAAAAAAGACATCAGCCAGTTTTATGAATCAATAATGAACAGCGGTTCCCTGAGCCTTCTGGTTATAACCGACCTGGAGAAAAAGGCCCTTCAGGAAATCCTGACCAGACATCTGTCCTGGATCAGGGGCAAAATTTCAAACGATAGAAAAAAATTTCAGGCTGCGGACAGTCCCCCTGAAAGTGCCCAGCTCGCCAGCTGCGACCTTTATCAGGGCCCCCCAGGAGCTGCGGTTGCTCTGGGCTATCTATTCCCGGGGCAGCTGGATGAAACCTATCCGTCTGCCTATCTGCTGGAAAAAGCGATCGGTGAAGGTCCAGGTTCGCTGATCTGGAAACTTCGCCAGGAAAGCGGGCTGGCCTATAACTTAAACAGCCGGCTGGAAATCCTGGGACAAAATATTCTTTTCTTCTGCTACCTGGAAACTGAAAAAGAACAGGCTGCTTCTTCTCTTTCGATGTTGAAGCAGACCTTTTCCCGTCTGAGCGAGCAGGGGCTGGACCCTGAAGCCCTGGCTTCGGCCCGGGTAATAGCCAGAAACAGTTATCTCCGCGGATCCTATTCCCGCGACAATCGTCTCGGATTTCTTTCGCTGACCCTGGGAGCCGGTCTGCCGGCAGATTTCTATAACAATTTTCTGCAGCGCCTGGAAGAAAAAAACCCTGACCAGCTCAACGAGCTGGCCAGGGCAACTTTCGCCGCTGACCGGGCCTTCGAAGTGGTAATAATCAGGGACTGATCAGCCTTCGGCTAGTTTTTTGTAATATTCAAACCTCTTTTTGGCTTCCTGAGCAGCCTGAGCGAACAGCTCGCGAGCTGCTTCCGGATAATCCTGGAGAACCGAACGGTAGCGGATCTCATTCTTCAGGAAAGCTTCATATTCCATCTTGGGTTCTTTGGAATCCAGCAGGAACGGGTTCTTGCCTTCTCTGGCCAGCATCGGATTATAGCGGTAGAGTATCCAGTATCCGGACTCCACAGCCAGCTTTTCTTCCTGAATGGACTTGCTCATATCTATTCCGTGGTTGATGCAGGGAGAATAGGCGATGATGAGCGACGGACCCTCGTAGGCCTCAGCTTCCAGAAAAGCCTTCAGACACTGATTCATGTTAGCTCCCATGGCCACCGAAGCTACATAAACATAGCCGTAACTCATAGCCATCCGGCCCAGGTCTTTCTTGGCGGTTTTCTTGCCGGACGAAGCGAACTTGGCCCGGGAGCCAGTGGGAGTGGCTTTGGAAGCCTGGCCACCGGTATTGGAATAAACTTCAGTGTCCAGGACCAGCAGGTTGACATTCCGGTTCATGGCCACCACATGGTCCAGGCCGCCGTAACCGATGTCGTAGGCCCAGCCGTCGCCGCCAATGCACCAGACGCTCTTATCGATAAGATAATCCTGCAGCTCAGCCACCTTGGCCAGATAAGGCCTGGCGGCATCGTTTCTGGCCAGGGCCTTGGGCAGTAGCTCCTGAATTTTCTTAACGGTAGCCTTGGCCTGGTCTCCCCTGTCTTTCCAGAGTTCTTTCATCTTCTGGAAGGCTTCAACCAGCTCGGGCAGGGTTCCGGCTTCAATGGCTCCATTCATACTTGCCCAGAGCTGTTTTCTTATAGTGTCGACCGCCAGCCTCATGCCAAAACCGTATTCAGCATTGTCCTCAAACAGGGAATTGGCCCAGGCCGGTCCCTTGCCTTCTTTATTTTTGGCATAGGGGGACACCGGGAAGGTTCCGCCGTAAATTGAAGAACAGCCGGTGGCATTGGCAATTATCATCCGGTCGCCGAACAGCTTGGTGGCCAGCTTGATGTATGGAGTTTCTCCGCATCCGGCGCAGGCACCGCTGAATTCAAAGAGCGGCGTCAGGAACTGGGAACCCTTGATGGTATCAATTTTGACGCCATCCAGATGGCTTTCGGGCAGGCTCTCGAAGAATTGTTCATTTTTGTTCTGTCCGGCAGCCCTTTCTTCATCAATCGGCACCATGACCAGAGCTTTTTCCTTGGCCGGGCAGGTTTCGACACAGACGCCACAGCCAACACAATCCTCAATATAAACCTGGAGACGGTATTTCAGATTCCTGTCATTCTTGGTGTTGGAAACCAGGGTGTTGAAATTCTCCGGGGCTTCCTTCAGGTCGGCCGGCAGAATCTGCTTGGCCCTGACTGCGGCGTGCGGACAGACCAGAGCGCACTGATTGCACTGGATGCAGTTTTCCGGCAGCCAGCGCGGGACCATTTCGGCAATGCCTCTTTTTTCCAGCTTGGCCGTGTCAGTCGGGACACGCCCGTCGTCCGGCATCTTGGAGACCGGAATGGTGTTGCCCTTGAAATGCATGATGGGTTCGATTACCTGGCGGGCGAAATCGCTGGCTTCTTCAGGAATCAGCCTGGGCACCCTGGCCGACCTGGTGATTTTCTCAGGAACAGGAACCTCTTCCAGGGCTTGCAGAGCTTTATCGACCGCAGCCATGTTCATTTTGACCACATCTTCGCCCTTCTTATGATAGCTTTTATAGATGGCCTTCTTTATAAGGTCGATGGCCTCAGCTTCGGGCAGGACACCTGAAATTTTGAAGAAACAGACCTGCATGATGGTGTTGATCCGGTTCTTTAATCCGACCTCCCGAGCAATCTTGAAAGCATCGATGTTATAAACTTTGACCTTCTTCTGGATGATGGTCTTCTGCATATCCTCAGTCAGATGCTCGAACACTTCTTCTTTTTTCCAGGGAGAATTCAGCAGGAAAGTTCCCCCTTCCCTGAGGCCTTCAAGAATGTCATAACGACCGATATAAGCCGGCTTGTGCAGGGCGACGAAATCAACCGTGTTCAACAGGTATTCTGACTTTATCGGGTGCTTCCCGAATCTCAGATGGGAAATGGTTACTCCACCCGATTTCTTGGAATCGTACTCAAAATAACCCTGAGCATAAAGGTCGGTGTTGTCGCCGATGATGGTTATGGAGTTCTTGTTGGCGCCCACGGTTCCGTCGGAACCATAGCCCCAGAATTTACAGCGAACGGTTCCGGCCGGCTCCGTTTCCAGAACTTTACCCACCGGAAGAGAAGTTCCCGCAACATCATCTTCAATGCCAACGGTAAAGCCGTGGAAACAGGGACCGTTGAGATGGTCATAGACCGCTTTGACCATGGCCGGGGTGAATTCTTTGGAGGACAGACCGTAGCGACCACCGATGACCTGGATATTCCGTCCACAGAGAGCAGTCACCACGTCCAGATAGAGCGGTTCGCCGATGGCTCCGGGTTCCTTGGTCCTGTCGAGAACAGCGATTTTCTTGACCGTCTGGGGAATGAGAGACCGGAAAGCTTCCGCCTGGAACGGACGGTAGAGCCGGACTTTCACCAGCCCGACCTTATAACCATGTTTGTTAAGATAATCGATGGTCTCTTCGACAGTTTCGGCGCCCGAGCCCATGATGACGATCACCCGGTCGGCGTCTGGAGCGCCAAAATAATCAAACAGATGATACTGCCGGCCGGTAACTCTGGCCACCTTGTCCATATATTCCTGGACGATGGCTGGAGCAGCAGCGTAATATTTGTTTACGGTTTCCCGACCCTGAAAATAGACATCTGGGTTCTGGGCTCCCACCTTCATCATCGGTTTTTCTGGATTGAGAGCTCGTTTTCTGAAGTCTTCCAGGTACTCGGGTTCAAACAGCTCGGCCAGTGCTTCATAGGGAACAATTTCCACCTTCTGGACCTCGCTCGAGTTTCGGAAGCCGTCAAAGAAATGCAGGAAAGGCACCTTGCTCTTGAGGGTGGCCAGATGGCAGACGATGGACAGATCCATGATTTCCTGGACCGAGCCCGAACACAGGAGGGCAAAACCGGTGTTCCGGGCAGACATAGCGTCAGAATGGTCGCCAAAGATGGAAAGGGACTGGCAGGCTAAAGACCGGGCCGAGACATGAAAGACAGTTGGCAGCAGCTCGCCGGCGATCTTATGCATGTTGGGCAGCATCAGCATAAGTCCCTGAGAGGAGGTAAAGGTGGTTGTCAGGCAGCCGGCGCTCAGAGAACCATGAACGGCCCCGGCGGCTCCGGCTTCAGATTGCATTTCCACCACTTCCACCTTCTGTCCGAAGATATTCTTTCTTCCCTGGGCTGACCATTCATCGGCCATTTCGCCCATGGTTGAAGAAGGAGTAATCGGATAGATGGCGGCTACTTCAGAGTAGGCATAGGCCACATGAGCGGCCGCAGTATTACCATCGATTGCTTTGAATGTTTTAGCCATCATAACGCTCCTTGATTAAATTAAACAGAACATTATATCAGAATGCCGGAGACTATTTAATAAGGAACTGAATTTTATCCTTTCAGTTCAGTCCGACCTTCCAGAGCTTTTTTAATGGTCAGCTGATCGGCGAAATCAAGGTCGGCTCCTACCGGCAGACCCATGGCCAGCCTGGTTATTTTAACCGGCATGTCTCTCAGAACCTGACAGATGAGGGAAGCCGTGGCCTCCCCTTCTACCGTTGGATTGGTGGCAATGATGACTTCCCTGAACTGGCCGCTTTTGAGACGACTGACCAGCTTTTCCAGCCTGAGTTCGTCAGGTCCGATTCCCTTAATCGGAGACAGGGAACCCAGCAGAACATGATAGCGGCCGCTGAAGATACCGGTTTTTTCGATCGAGGCCACATTAAACGGTTCTTCCACAAGGCATAACTGCTCATCATTGCGGCGGGGGTCAGTGCAGAGCAAACAGGGATCGACGTCGGTGATATTATTGCAGACCGAACAGTAAAATATTTTATTCTTGACCTCAACGATAGCTCTGACCAGTTCGGCCGCTTCTTCGGCCGGAAGACCCAGCAGGTAAAAAGCCATTCGCTGGGCTGATTTCAGTCCGATGCCCGGAAATTTTCTCAGTTGTTCTATCAGGTCATGAAGCGGCCGGGCGTACTCAAACATCGAGCATCTCCCTCAGAATAGACCTGGAATCTTGAGACCGCCGGCCAGTCCGGACATCCTGGCCTGAACCTCGGCCTCGACTTTGGCCGCCGCTTCCCGGAAGGCTGAAACGATCAGATCCTGAAGCATTTCAACATCGTCCCGGTTGACTACCTCAGGTTCCAGCCGCACTTCCAGACAATTTTTGTGACCGTCCATGACTACGGTTACCATGCCGCCGCCACTCGATCCTTCGATCCTCATTTCGGCCAGCTCTTTCTGCAGTCTTTCCTGCATCTCCTGGGCGGCTTTCATCATTTTTTGCAACTCGGCTAAGTTTTTCATTGTCTTTCCTCAGCGTCTTTCGGGCCGGCTAAGGTTTTTCCGGTCCGGTTTTTTTCCTCACGGCCACCACCTGGCCTTTCAGCGAAGTCAGCAGGGCCCTAGCCTTCGGGTCTGCCAGCAGAGCCCGGGTTTCCTCGCTGTGGCTATTTTTATTGAGTGGTTCGGACTTTTCTTTGACCGAGGGCCCGGGACGGTTCAGGCTGGAAGCCCCGTTAGAGGTTCCCGCCTCTTCCAGTTTTAGTTCCAGGTTCTGACCGCCAATTTCGACCCAGAGGCGATTCAGATAGGACAGGTTCTGCTCTATCAGTTCGGCAAAGTGTTTTCGGTCTCGGGCATAAATCAGACGAAGTGTTCCCTTCACAACTTCCACCCGGTTGACCATTTTCATGATTGGGGCCAGGGCCGGTTTCTCTCTCATCACCCGAAAATAAAGCTCATCCGCCTTTTCCTGGTTGAAAATGGAGAATCCGTTCTTCCGGACCTGATTAAGGCTATTTTTTGACCGGTCGGTCGAAGGTGCCCGGACCGAATTTCCGCTGGCCATCTTGCCGGTGGTTGGAGCGGCTGAATACCCCGAATCAGGGGGCTTTCGTTCTGTAGGCCCGGCTTTAGACCCAGAGAGTTCTTCCAGTGCCTGTTCCAGCGGTTTGAGGTTTTTGAGATAGCAGAGTTTCATCAGCCAGGCTTCAAGAAATATTCTCGGCTGGGAAGAATAGCGAAGACCTGACTCTCCGTCCTGCAGGAGAAGAATGTAACGCAGCAATTCCTCGGGCTGAAAATCACCGGCCATTTCCCTTAGGTCCTTAATTTCCTCCGGCGACAGGAGGAGAAGCTCTGCCGGACGTGAGGAAACGCTTACCACCAGCAGATTGCGGAAATATTCAATCAGGCCGCTATAAAAGTGTCGCAGGTCTATTCCAGCCGAGACCAGTGATTCAACCAGCGTAAATATTTCTTCGCTCTTGCCCTCCAGAACCGAGCGGGCTAGATTTTCATACAGGCTGCGGTTGATTACCCCCAGGACTTCCTCGGTTTCCCGATCCTCAACCCGGGGGCCGCTGAAAGAGACCACCATGTCCAGCAGAGTCTCGGCATCACGCAGGCTGCCGTCGGCTGCTCCGGCAATCAGTTTAAGACTGTAAGGACTGAGGGCAATGTTTTCCTGTCTGGCTATGAACTGCAGGTGGTCAATTATCTGCTGGCTGGATAGTCTCTTAAAGACAAAATGCTGACAGCGGGAAGCGATGGTCCGGGGTACTTTGTGAAATTCAGTGGTGGCAAAAATAAAAACCGTTCTGCTCGGAGGCTCTTCCAGAGTCTTCAGTAAGGCATTGAAGGCATCGCGGCTGAGCTGATGAACCTCATCGATGATAATAACCCTGTAGCGGCTGTGCATGGGTTCATATTGAATGCTATCCCTCAGAGCTTTGACATCTTCTATCCCCCGGTTGGAAGCCCCGTCGATTTCTATAAAATCAAGCAGCGATTCTTCGTTGATCGCCCGGCACATCGGACACTCATTACAGGGTTCGGGAGCCGGGCCTTGTTCACAGTTCAGAGCTTTGGCCAGAATTCGGGCCACGGTGGTCTTGCCCACTCCCCTCATTCCCGAGAACAGGTAGGCATGGCCAATCCGATTTTCCTTTATGGCGTTCTGAATGGTCCTGACCACGGCCTCCTGACCCACAACCTCTCTGAATTGACGGGGGCGGTATTTTCTGGCCAGGACCAGATAGCCGGACTTGGTTTCTTCAGGTCTGGATGACATCGTTTTTGAGTTCTAATGAATCAGGCGTTATCTTACCACAACCGGCCTAAAATTCAAACCGGATAGGAGTCGCCGATAAAATTTCTGGCATTTTTGTTTAATCTAACGTATAAATTTTCTGAAAATGAAAACCCGAACTCAGGGGCTGTGGCTGGTCCATCTGGCCGTTTTATTTTTCGGCTTTCCCGGCGTGATAGGAAAAATTCTGCCGCTCAGCCCAATTCAGCTGACCTGGTTCCGGGTTTTCCTGGCCAGCCTGGGACTGCTGGGAGTTCTTCTTTTCCAGAAAATTAAGCCTGCGATTTCTGGTCCCGGGTCGGTAGTGCTTCTTGTGGTAGCCGGTTTTCTGCTGGCCTTTCACTGGACCGCTTTTTTCCGTTCAGTGCAAATTTCGACAGTAGCGGTGGGTTTGCTGTCATATTCCACCTTTCCGGTCTTTACGGTCTTTCTGGAGCCATTGATTTTAAGGACAGAGTTTAAAAGGTCATATTTACTTTTTGCCCTGGCCTGTTTTCTGGGTGTGGTCCTGATGGTGCCGGAATTCCGCCTGGACAATCAGATTTTTCTGGGAGTGCTCTGGGGAATATTATCTGGTTTATCCTTCGCTTTTCTGGCGATAATCAACCGGATTCTTTCGCCCGGACATTCCAGCCTGGTGCTGGCCTTTTACCAGGACAGTCTGGCCATGGTTTTCCTGCTGCCACTATTTCTGAAGGAACCGGGGCTTTCGCCTCTGGGAACCGGAAACTTTGCTTTGATTCTTTTTCTCGGCCTGGTCTGCACCGCCGGGGCTCACACTCTTTTCATCAGGGGGTTAAGGTTTTTGGAAGCCAGGCTTTCCAGCCTGATCAGTTCCCTGGAACCTGTTTACGGTATCATTTTCGGTTATTTATTTCTGAGGGAGATTCCATCGCTCAGGACTGTGGCCGGAGGCCTGTTGATTCTGATTTCTGTTGTTCTAATCTCCTGGAAAGGTTCTTGGCGCCGCTCCTGATTTTTCCCGGTTAGCGTTTTTCTTCATCCGCCTTCCGTTTCAGCTCTTCTTTCCGGAGAATCTTTTTTTCTTCAGCCTGTCTTTTCTGTAATTCCTGTTTTTCCTGTTCATGTTTTTTCTTCAGTTCATCCAGTCTGGCCTGGACTTCAAACTGCTTTTTCTGTCTTTCCTGTGGTGGAGCGTTTCTGGCTTCTTCTTCAGCCTGTTTTTTCAGGCGTTCCAGTTCCAGTTTTTGAGTCCTCTCCAGAAGGCTGCTTTCCTGGCGGTGTATAATTTCAACATTTTCCGGTTGCTGTTCCTCGGGCAGGCTTGCTCTCTGCTCCGCCTCTTCTCTTTTCAGCACCGTCTTCGGGGATGTCTGTTCCTGTTTTACCTGTGGCCGGTAGATTCTGACCTCATCAATTCCCTCCCCGGCTTCTTCGGGTCTTTTTACCTCCCGGACGCTTACTTTGGTCACCGGTCTGCGGGTCAACCTTTCAATTTCCTGAGGTGAAACGGCGTTGTTGATAATCATGTTGCGGTCTCTGATGGTGTATCTATCCCTGACCACGGTATAATTTATTATGGTAATGTTTCTCTCGGGCGGCAGAATCCAGGCTCGCAGCTGATTCGAGTGAAACCGACGGCCTTCTATAAATATCCAGTAGTGGGCCGGCAGGTCGACTCTTTCCCACCTCAGGCCGAACCCGGGTACGAAATCCACGCCTGGAGGCAGTGGAGCCCAGCCTATGTACAGGTCGCCAAATCTCCATATTACCCAGGCCGGAGCCCAGACCACATCGGGTACCCAGAACCAGCCCAGACGATTATCCCAGCCCCAGCGACCATAATGGAAGGGAATCCAGCCCCAGGGATGATGGGAAATCCAGGTCCAGCCATAATCGGTGAAGACCCAGCGCCCGTGAGTATAAGGACGCCAGTGGCGGCCTACTCCCCTCGGAATCCAGACATACCCATAGGGATTATAATAAACCCAGTAGCCGTATCTGCCCAGGTAATCATAGATGTAGGAGATGGAAATTGCTCCGTAGATCGGCTCGGGCGGGCTGGGCGGTGTTTCATATGTACTTTGCCCCCGATTCCTCGCTTCATCGTAAGGAAGATACATGATACAGCTTGAGGCCAGAAAAATTATAGCCAGGATAAAACCAAGCTTCTTCATTGCGTCCTCCTGCTATTAATTTAGCAAGAAATATGCCGGTTGTCGTCCCTGGCCTGTCCGCTCAACCTGTTCAGAAACCGGTAACAGGGCGTCCACTTTTGGGGACACTCATATAAAATTAGGTTTTTTCCAGTCTCTTGAAAACCCTTTTAATTCTTCTGAAGGCCCAATCCAGTTCTTTTTTGCTGATAACAAGCGGAGGAGCAAATCTTATGACATGTTCGTGGGTCTCTTTGCAGAGCAGACCTTCCTTCATCAATTCTTCGCAATAGCGCCGGGCTCCGCCAGCTTCAGGACGGAGTTCTATGCCGATGAGCAATCCCCGGCCCCGGACTTCCTTAATTTTTCGACTCTTGATGGTTTTCAGTTTTTCCAGAAAATACGCACCTTTTTCTTCAGCGTTACGAACCAGGTTTTCTTCCTGATGTCGCTGTTCCTCTTCGGTGTGGGCAGCGGGTCGGCCATCTTCTCG
>CAZDZU010000012.1:13085-14008 GCA_964509995.1 uncultured Eubacteriales bacterium
GAATAACCCTCAGGGCTTCCCGGGCTACGGCGCAGGCCAGAGGATTTCCGCCGAAAGTTGAACCGTGCTGTCCAGGTTTGATAACTTCCATAACCTCATTGGTCGAAAGAACTGCTGATATGGCGTAGCATCCGCCGCCCAGGGATTTACCGATAACCAGCAGGTCCGGCTTTATTCCTTCATATTCGCAGGCGAAGAGCTTACCGACCCGGCCCAGGCCGGTCTGGATCTCGTCGGCAATGAACAGCACATTGTTTCGTTGACAGATTTCCCGGGCTTTTTTCAGAAAACCTGCGGGCGGTATCAGAATTCCGGCTTCCGCCTGAATGGGTTCGACCAGAAAAGCCGCGGTGTTGGGGGTTATGGCCGACTCCAGTGCTGCTTCATCACCATAAGGAATGATCTTAAAGCCGGGAGTAAACGGCCCGAAATCCTGGCGATAGAGCGGTTCAGTTGAAAAGCTGATCACGGTAACGGTTCTTCCGTGAAAGTTATTGGCACAGGCAATTATTTCGGCCTGATCCTGAGGCACACCCTTTTTGAGGTAGGCCCATTTACGGGCAATCTTGATCGCCGTCTCCACCGCTTCCGCCCCGGAGTTCATCGGCAGAACTTTATCAAAACCGGTCAGGTCGCAGAGTTCTTTGGCCAGCAAAGGCCACTGGTCATTCCTGAAAGCCCTTGAGGTCAGGGTCAGTTTTTTGGCCTGTTTCTGCAAAGTCTTAACGATACGGGGATGGCAGTGTCCCTGATTTACAGCCGAATAAGCACTCAGGAAATCCAGATATTTTTTGCCCTCGACGTCCCACATCCAAATTCCCTTGGCCCGGTTGATAACCACATCCAGAGGATGGTAATTATGGGCTCCGTACATATCTTCCAGGACGATGTAATCTCTGTTTTGCATATTATTACTCCTGTCT
>CAZDZU010000013.1:0-13983 GCA_964509995.1 uncultured Eubacteriales bacterium
ATCAAGGCCTATGGGCTCCAGGATGAGGGTTGCGATACGGTGGAAGCCAATTGCCGGCTGGGCTTCAAGCCCGACCAGAGGGATTATGGAATCGGAGCTCAGATTCTGGCCGCTCTGGGAATAAAAAAGATTCGTCTGATTACCAATAACCCCAGAAAATTCCGGGGTCTCAGCGGCTACGGTCTGGAAATCGTCGAACGGGTGCCCATTCAGATTCCGCCGACCGAAGAAAACCTGGAATACCTAAAAACCAAGAAAGAAAAGCTGGGCCATCTGCTGGACATCATCTGAAATAGAACCTGTCCGGATTGAATCACTTCCTTAATTTTGATTTCAGCACAGTTCAACAGCCGTCATTAAATAAGCCCGAAAAGTAAACTCCCCTGCGCCTGAAAAGGGTAATTGAAGAAAAGCGCACCAGAACGGGCCTCGGCCTGCCCGGGCAGAAGTCGTTTTGAATCCGGCAGGCACGGTTCCACTGGCAGCGGCGCCGAATTTCAGGCTGTGTCTTTTCTGTTCAAAGTTGCTTCAAACGCGAATCCAGGATGAAGGTCACCGGCCCGTCGTTGATTAAATAAACCTCCATCATCGCCTGAAAAACTCCGGTCTGGACCTCGAGACCCTGTTCCTTCAATTTCCCCACAAAGTAATCAAAAAGTTCGGCCGCCCGCTCTGGAGCCTCAGCGTTGTCAAAGCTCGGGCGGCGTCCTTTTCTGATAGAACTGGCCAGCGTAAATTGTGAAACCGCCAGGACGCTGCCCCCGACCTCCTTTACCGAAAGATTCATCCTGCCGCTGGCGTCGGGAAAGATGCGGAGCTCAGCCACCTTCGCGGCCAGCCAGTCGGCCTCGACCTCGCGATCTCCCTTCTCCACGCCCACCAGAAGGCAAAGACCACGTCCGATATTTCCCTCCACCCGGCCCTCCACTGAAACCCTGGCTTCTCTGACCCGCTGAAGGACTATCTTCATCCTGGCTCTCCTCAGGCCACTCCGGAATCCGGAGCCCGGCCCGGAGTGTTGACTTTAAGTTGAAGTTATTCTATCATATGGCACTCAAAAAAGGAGATAGAGATGGCTCTCAGACACAAATCGGCTATCAGACAGCACCGTCGCAGCCTCCGGAGACGGGCCGTAAACCAGAGAAATAAATTCCTGATGAAGACCCTGATCAAGAAGCTCAGGGAAAAAATAGAGGCCGAAGACCGGGAAGCCGCCCTGGCTCTTCTGCCGGCGGTTTTTAAGGCCATAGACAAGGCAGTGGCCAAGGGAACCATCAAGAAAAATACCGGAGCCCGATACAAATCCCGTCTGTCCAGACAAGCCCAGAGCCTGCCGGTCAAAGCCGGTTAAGGCCCGGGCTTTTTCTATCCCGCAACTTGAAAAACTTTATCAGGAAGGTCTCTATCATAATGCCGGCATCCAGGTCGCTCGATTTCAGCTTGAGGTCAATCCGGCCGAGCTCCCTCACCAGGTCGTCGAGTTCTTTCCGGCTGAAAGCCTTAAGGCAGGCGGAAAAGGCTTCCAGCTTTCGGTCGAAAAGGAGCCAGCCCTCGTTCAGCTGGGGTTTAATTTTCTTGAAGACTTCCTTTACCGGCACCTTCTTTTCCTCCACTTCGGCCCTGGCCTGGGCCAGAGAAAGAATATAACGGCTGAGACCGGTAAAATAGTTGATGATTTCCGAGGCATCCGGCTGCTCGGCCAGGAACCTCGAAGTGATGCTCAGCGCTTCCTCCAGGCTGCCTGACTCCAGTGCTTCCTCAATGGCAAACCGGTCATAAGTCTTCTGAAAAGCGCAGACGGCCTGGACATCTTCTTCGCTGATGACCGCCCGCTCGCCCGAGTAAAGACTCAGTTTTTCCAGTTCCTGGTCCAGAAGAAGCAGGTCAGCGCCGACCGCTTCCAGCAGGCGGTTTATAGCCTGGGGGCTGGTCTTCTTGCCCCGCTTCCGCAACTCTTCCTGAATCCAGGCGGTCAATTCCGGCTGGCGTGGAGTTTTCATCTCCAGCAGCCTGAGTTTTCCACCCGAGCCGGTCTGCAGCCGGCTGAAAAAATCAAACAGCCGGTTGCCCTTCTTAATTTTTCCCGGATAGACGATTATCAAATGGACCCCATCCGGCGGGGAGGCGAAATATCTTTCTATCTCTTTCTCAAAAGGTGTTACCAGCTGGCGGCAGGCCCTCTCGGCCAGCTGGGGGTCATCCTCTTCCGGCTCCGGGAAATAAACCACCAGGAACTTTCTGGTCGCAAACAAGAACATATCAGGGCTCTGAGCCTCATCCAGAATCTCGGCCCAGTCTTTATCGAAAAGAAAGAAAGGTTTGAGCTGAAGCTGGGTCCCCTTCTCCCGGGCTTCCTCCACCACCGCCGACAGCAACTTCCTCAAATAGGCGGCCTGCTCGCCGTAGATAAAAATTCCGGGACCCATACCGTCAGGAGAGAGCTCTTTTTTCCACAGCAGGTAGAAAGGCTCGCGGGTTGACATTTAAAATCCTTCTACCAGGTTGACCACCAGCTGCCTGGCATATTTTTCCGCTGCCCGGTCAATGGCCCTGGTCTCCATGGTCTCGTAATCCAGGCCCTCCGGAAGGTCATATTCTTCGGTGTAAACCAGATTGTCGTCGGAAAACAGGATTTTCTGGTTTACCAGGTCGGAGAAGACGACACTGGTGGTGATGGTAATCTTGAAGCGGGTAGCCGCTCCCGACGGAGAGAAAGCGATCGGCTGGACAGTGAAAGACCGCACCTCTCCGCTCAGCAGACCGTCAGCCTGGCTGCGCTCACTGACGATAATCACCCCGGTTCGGGAGACAAGCTCATTGATGACACTTCTGGTGAGTTTCAGGTCCAGCTCAAACCGGCCGCTTGAGTTTTTGAAGACCGGCACCTGGATTTTCTTCATCTGCGGCGGCCAGAAACTACCCTTCCCCCTGAGCTGATAACCGCAGGCGATCAGGGCAGTCAGGGACAGGCAACAGGCAATATATTTCGGCCAGAGTTTCATCAAATCATTTCAGACGACCAGGCTGACCAGCTTGTTCTTTACGCAGACCACCTTTTTCGGTTGTTTTCCAGCCAGGATTTCCTGGATACGGGGCAGAGCCAGAGCTGTTTCCCTGAGGATTTCCTCGCCTGTGTCCAGGGGAATTTCAAACTTGTCGCGGAGCTTTCCGTTGACCTGCACGACGATGGTCACCAGCTCTTCTCTGGCGAGTTCGGGGTCGTAAGCCGGCCAGGGACTTTCGGCCACCAGCACCCGATGACCGGTCCTTTCCCAGAGCTCTTCCGCCACATGGGGAGCAAAAGGAGCCAGCATCAGGTTCAGGCTTTCCAGAGTCTGACGCAGCAGTTCCCGGCCCTTGCGGCTGGAGCGCAGCAGGTCTCTTTCCTTCTTCAGAACATTGACCAGTTCCATCAGAGCGCTTATGGCCGTATTCAGATGGAAACGGAGTTCTATGTCCTCACTGACCTTTTTTATGGTCTGGTGGAGTTTCTTTAACAGACGCTGGTAGCTGGCCTCGTCGTGTTTTTCCGGCACCGAAGGTTCCTGGCTTGAAAACAGGTCTTTATTTTCCTCGAACAGGTTCCAGATTCGCAGTATGAACCGGTAGCAGCCTTCCAGGCCTTCTTCAGACCAGGCAAACTCTTTTTCCGGCGGCGAGGCAAAGAGAATAAACACCCTCAGGGCATCGGCCCCATACCTCTTAATCATATCATCAGGGTCGACCACATTGCCCCGGGACTTGGACATGGCCGAGCCGTCCTTGGTAACCATGCCCTGAGCCAGGTAGTGCGGGAAGGGCTCGTCAACGTCGGTCAGGCCGAGGTCGCGCAGGTACTTGGTAAAGAACCTGGAATAAATCAGATGCAGGATGGCGTGTTCCACCCCGCCAATGTAGAGGTCAACCGGCATCCAGTACTTTGCCCTCTCCGGGACGAACGGAACTCTGTCTTCATGGGGAGAGCAGTAGCGGAAAAAGTACCAGGAGGAATCGACGAATGTATCCATGGTGTCGGTTTCCCGGCGGGCCGGACCACCGCATTTCGGACAGCTCGTCTGGACAAAATGGGGAACTTTTTCCAGCGGCGAGCCTTCCTCCCCGGTGAATTGAGCTTCATAAGGAATTTCCACCGGAAGCTGCTCGCAGGGAACAGGTTGAACCCCGCATTTATCACAATATATGATCGGAATTGGCGTTCCCCAGTACCGCTGCCGGGAAATTCCCCAGTCCCTCAATCGGTAGGTGACACTGGCCTGTCCGAATCCTTTTTCTCGGGCGTAGGCGGCCATTTTTTCCATGGCTTCTTCTGAGGACAGCCCGTTAAAGGGGCCGGAATTAACCAGCACTCCGTAACTCTCAAAAGCTTTGCCCTCCTCAGGCACGACTTCGGGCGAAGCCGGAGCGATGACCGTCCTGATGGGCAGGTTATACTTCAGGGCAAATTCATAGTCGCGCTGGTCATGGGCCGGCACAGCCATGATGGCGCCGGTGCCGTAATCCATCAAAACATAATTGGCCAGAAAGATGGGCACTTCCTCGCCGCTGAAGGGATTCAGGGCTCTGACTCCGGTATCATAACCAACCTTTTCCTCGTCCCGTTCTTCCCGTCTGAGCCTCGACTCGGCGATAGTTCTGGCCATCCAGTCTTTTATATTTTTGCTGTCGGGATGCCCGGCCACCAGCTCTGCCGCCAGCGGATGTTCGGGGCTCAGCACCAGGAAGGTGGCTCCGTAAATGGTATCGATTCTGGTGGTAAAAACTTCTATGGATTTATTGAGAGAGGGCACGGGGAAATTTACCAGCGCCCCGGTGCTCCGGCCAATCCAGTTTTTCTGCATCTGGAGCACATGCTCGGGCCAGCGGCCAAGCTGCTCATGACCGCTCAGCAATTCATCGGCATAAGCCGTAATTTTGAGGAACCACTGCTCCATCTTTTTCTGGGTGACCTGACTGTCGCAGCGCCAGCAGCTTCCGGCTATCACCTGTTCGTTCGCCAGGACCGTCCGGCACTGCGGACACCAGTTAACCCAGCTCATGCGGCGGTAGGCCAGACCCTGTTCAAACATCTTCAGAAAAATCCACTGGTTCCATTTGTAATACTCGGGCAGGCAGGTATTGACCTCCCGGCTCCAGCAATAGCTGAAGCCCATTTTTTTAAGCTGGGAGCGCATATAATCCACGTTGTCCAGGGTCCATTTCCGGGGATGTATGCCGTGCTTGATGGCTGCATTCTCGGCCGGCATGCCGAGGGCGTCCCAGCCAATAGGATGAAGGACATTATATCCTTTCATCTTCTTGAACCTGGCCAGGACATCGCCAATGGAATAATTCCGGACATGTCCCATGTGAATCCGGCCGGAGGGGTAGGGATACATTTCGAGAAGGTAATATTTCGGGCGGTCAGAACTCTCGCTGACCTCAAAGACCTGATTTTCTTCCCAGATTTTCTGCCATTTTTTTTCGATCTGTTCAAAATTATAGGCTTCTTTCATGTTTTCATCCTCGGTTCAGGGAAAGCTACCCGGGTAAATCGCTCACAAAAATCAGTTTATAATGATAATTTTCCATGTCCTAAAAGTCAACCGAAGGCCGGGGAGATCTCTCCGTTCTACGGATAAAAGGGCCCGTCATAGCGCGCTCCTTCCTGTCCTCATTCCATTCGTCCCCCGCCCGGGCCCCCTTCCGCAGCGGGCTAAAGGAGATGCCGCCTGCCGCCAGGTTTTAATTCATGACCGCCAATCACAGAAACAGATCGGCCTCTCCAGACAAACGAGCATCAAGAATTAGAATAGAAAAAGGTTGGTCCGACCGCGGATATTCAATAAAATTACTCCTGCCTTCTCTCATCCGGGACCCGGCCGTCTATTCAGCCCCCTCCGGTCTTCAAAATAGCTAATCAAAAAAAATAAATCTATAATATAAGCTATTCTGCCAGCGTAAGAGGCTGTAACTTTAATGAAATTTCTGTCGGTTGAAAACCTGGAAGCCGGCTACGGCGGACCTCCGGTCATTTCCGGAATTTCCCTGGAACTGGAGCCGGGCGAATTCCTGGCCGTCTGCGGGCCCAATGGCTCAGGCAAAAGCACCCTGGTCAAAGCTGTTCAAAAGCTGACGCCCTCTGTGCGGGGAAAAATCATGATTAATAATCGGAGCCTGTTTCTGCTCGGGCCCCGGCAGATCGCTTCCCTGCTGGCTTACGTCCCCCAGGTGTTCGAGCCGGTCTTTGATTTCAGCGTTGAAGAAACGGTAGCCATGGCCCGCTATTACCGGCAGTCGGGGCGACTGGCGGGATTTTCAGAGCATGACCGGGCAGCGGTCGAGGAAGCCATGCGGCTGAGCGAAGTCACAAGCCTGAGAGAAAAAAAGCTAAACGAACTTAGCGGCGGTGAGCGACAGCGGGTGCTCCTGGCCCGGGCCCTGGCCCAGGACACCCCGGCCCTTCTCCTGGATGAACCCAGTTCCCATCTGGACCTTAATTTTCAGCTGCAGGTCTACCGGTTATTAAAGAAACTTCAGGAAAATAGGGGCAGAGCCATCCTGGTGGCCGAACATAACATAAACCTGGCCGCGGCTTATTGTTCCAGCCTCATTTTCATAAAAGACGGGAAAATAATCGCCCGGGGCCGGCCGCAAGAGATGCTGGAAAAAGAGCTGATCAAAAAGACCTTCGGAGTGGAGGTCGAGGTCAGAACCAACCGGTCAAACGGACTTCCGGAAATTTCGCTCGTTCACCCCGGAGCGGAAGCAGGAATGTTCCAGACGGAACTAATCTGCGGGGACAGCCAAGAGAACAGAAAATGAGGAAAGAAACTTCAACAGTCATAAACGCAGGCCTTAACAGAAAAACAACCGCCCTGTGTTTTATGGTTTCAGGCCGGAGCCGGTCGTCATGTCCGGATAACGAGAAAGACCATCTGGCCTGCAAATACGATTCTCGATTGCTGATACTGGCCCTGGCTTTTTTCCTTTCCATGTCGCTGGTCACAGCCTCGAGTTCCCAGACTGTGGAGCTCAGCGACGACCTCGGCCATAAAATACGTCTGGCTTCCTGCCCGCAAAGAATAGTCTCCCTGGCCCCCAACCTGACCGAAATACTTTTCGCCCTGGGCCTGGAAAGGGAAATGGTCGGAGTCACCAGATATTGTGATTACCCGGAAGAAGCCAGAAACAGGGAAATCGTGGGCGGACTGGTCGACCTGAACCTGGAAAAAATCCGCAGCCTGAAACCGGAGCTGGTGCTTGGCTACCGCGGAAACCCCAGAAGAGTGATAGACCGGCTCTACCGCCAGCAAATTCCGGTCTATGTCTTCAACGCGGGGCGGACTTTTGACGACCTCTTCACCCTCATCACCAGAATAGGCCAGCTTACCTGCCGGCAGGAAAAGGCCTCCGGGCTCATTTCCAGCCTTAAGCAACAGCTGGTGGAAATAGAAAAAATTCTGCCTCCAGCCGGGCAGGAAAAAAGAGTCTTTCTGACTCTTTACGGACAGGGCGCGGGTCTCTGGACCTGCGGCCGGGATAGTTACCTCAATTATCTGATCCTGAGGGCCAGGGCTAAAAATGTCTCCGGCCGGCAGGAAGGCAACTGGCTGGTCTACAACCGGGAAAAACTCATTAAGGAGGACCCGGAATCGATTCTTATCCTGAGTCGCAACCAAGAAGATTTTGACCGGGCCCGGAACTGGTTTTCAGCCCAGCCGGCCTTTCAGAAAATCTCAGCGGTGCGCAATAACCGTTTCTTTTTTCTCGACGAAAACCTGTTCAGTCGTTTTTCTCCGCGGCTGGTCGAGGCTTATCGACAACTGATCATAACTCTTTATAATGACCGGGTGGCTCGAAAACAATGAAGTTAAAATCCCGTCTCAGATACCTTCAGCTCGGACTGCTGTCATTTACTCTGGTGGGTTTCGTGCTTTCGCTGACCCTGGGCCCGGTAAGAACAACTCTGGCCGAAGTCATCCGGGCGATTTTATTCCGGTCGGGTGAACTGTCAGACATCATTTTAGGCCTCCGTCTCCCTCGAGCTCTGCTCGCCTACCTGGTCGGGGCCTGCCTTTCTCTTTCCGGGGCCATACTCCAGGGTTATTTTCGGAATCCGCTGGCCGACCCCTTTATTCTGGGCGCCTCATCCGGAGCTTCCCTGGGAGCCGTCTTGAGTCTACAACTGGGCCTGGCCGTCAACCTGGCCGGACTTTCAGCCCAGAGCCTGATTGCTCTTTTTACCAGCCTGCTTCTGGTAAGCGGCGTTTACCTGGTTTCGGAGAGAAGGCATTTCCAGACCGCTGAGTCACTGCTACTCACCGGGATTGCCGCCGGGGCCCTGGCTTCGGCCCTGACTTCCTTCCTGCTGTTCCGGCGGGCTGACGCCTACGAACAGGCTGTCTTCTGGTTGCTGGGTAGCTTCTCCCTGGCCGACTGGCAGCAGGTCTGGCTTATTTCTGGTTCGCTGGTCGCGGGCATTTTGATTGCCCAGTACCTGGCCCGGGAAATGAACCTGCTCAGTCTCGGAGACGAAACCGCCCGGTCGCTCGGCTGTGCCGTCAAGACCGTCAGAAAAATTTTTCTTATCCTGGCCACTCTGCTGGCTTCTTTTTCGGTCTCAGTGGCCGGAATAATTGGCTTTGTGGGACTCATTGTGCCACACGCCATCAGACTGATAATAGGCCCCGACCACCGGCGGCTCTTCCTGCATTCAGCTCTGGCCGGCGGTTTATTTCTGCTCATCTCGGACCTCCTTGCCAGGTCGATATTCGCGCCGTCAGAACTTCCGGTTGGCGTGGTTACGGCCGCCTTTGGCGCCCCCTTTTTCATTTATTTACTGAACAGGTCACGCTCCACCTGACCCAGGAATAATCCGGATATCATCCCTTCTCAGATGTTAGGCGGCAATCGTTGAAAGATAATCACCAGACGAAATTTTCCTTCCTCCGGCAGCATAAGGAGCTTAACAAAAGAATGAGCATAGCTGGCCCAGCACGCCTGCCCGGACAGGACCTTTAACTTGACCTGATCTGTGGACTCAACCGGCGCCGGAGCTCTCCTCATGGCATTATTTCTTCTCCAGTGATTTATGGAAAGGAAGGAAAAAGAGTGGCACGGCTTGTCTCCTTTCGCCCGCGGCAATACCCTTTTTCCCCGAAATACAAGCCACCACCTAAATGGAGACGCCACCGCAAATTCTTAAAGATTGACAAGAGCCTCTATTTTGCCTTAATGTAAAGATATCATGCTGCTGACTTTCAACCAGGTTCTATTCCTGATCCTGACTGTGGCTGCAGCGGTGCTGGTGGTATTTCTGGTTCTGTTTCTGGCCCAGCTCAGACGGACGGCCAGGGAAGCAGAAAAATCCTTTCAGGACCTGCAGCTGGTCTTGCATAAACTGGAAAGGATCGAGGACCAACTCGAACGCCGTCTGGATGAGGCCGGAGTCATAATAGAGTCCACCAGAAAAACCCTTACCGGGCTGTCCGAGCTGTCGATGTTCATGACCACCAGGCTGGTCAGGCCGGCCTCGCGCTTCTGGCCGGTGCTCTTTCCCCTGCTGCGCTTTGGTTGGCAGCTAATGAAAAAAAGAAAGGAGAGGAAAAATGTCAGATAACAAAGGGTCTTCTTTTGTCGACTACTTATTGACTTTTATGGCCGGCGCAGCCACTGGTTTTATCCTGGGAATCCTGTTTGCTCCGGCCAGCGGCAAGGAGACCAGACAGAAAATCAAAGAACAGGCCAAGAAAGGCCAGCAGCTGGCAGCCGAAGGCTATCAGAGGGTAGCCCGGGAAGCCGAGAAAGGCGTCAAAATTGCCAAGGAAAAAGCCGAGGAAGGAATTGAGGCCATCAAGGAATTCATCGAAAAGAAAAAGGGTGAATACGTTAGAAAGGAACCCGAGTTTCCGGAAGACCTGGACACTGAAAAATAAACCTTAAATATCATTTACCTGACTGTATCACCAGTAAGGGGGCAGGTGCACATGAGGAGCAGGACCTTAAAATTTATATCAGGCTGCCTGTTGCTGGCGCTTATTTTCTGGCCCTTCAGGGCTCCGGGGCAGGTCGTCATCGACCAGAAACTGGCCCAGGCCGTCGACCAGGAAATTGAGAAGACCCGGGCTGAAATGATCAAGGTCCGGCGCTTCCTGCATATGAATCCCGAACTCAGCAACCGCGAGCTCGAAACGGCCAAGCTGGTGGCCAGCAGGTTGACCTCCCTCGGACTGGAAGTCAAAACCGGAATAGCCGGAACCGGAGTGGTTGGACTGCTCCGGGGCGGGCTGCCCGGGCCGACGGTGGCCATCCGGGCCGACATGGACGCCCTGCCCGTCCAGGAGCTGAACACTTTTCCCTACCGCTCACTCAACCCCGGTGTGATGCACGCCTGCGGACACGATTTTCACACGACCATAGCCCTGGGCGCAGCCACGGTTCTGTCAGCGGTCAAGGACAGAATCCGGGGCAATGTCAAATTCATCTTCCAGCCGGCTGAAGAGGGATTGCCGCCAGGAGAGGAAGGCGGCGCAGCCTTGATGATAAAACAGGGCGTCCTGGACAATCCGCCCGTCCGGGCCATTTTCGCCCTTCATGTCTGGCCAGAACTGGAAGTGGGAGAAATCGGTTATGCCTCCGGTTATCTCATGGCCAGCTCGGATAATTTCATCATAACCATCGAAGGCAAAAGCGCTCATGCGGCCAGGCCCCAGGAAGGAATAGATGCCGTGGTGCTGGCGGCTGAAGTCATCAGCGGTCTTCAGACGATTATCAGCCGGTCCATCGACCCAACCGAACCAGCCGTCATTACCATCGGCAAAATTCAGGGCGGAACCAGGGCCAACATTATCGCCGAGAAGGTGGATATGGAAGGCACCGTCCGGACCCTGAATGACAGAGTCCGGGAAAGTATGCCGGTGCTCATGGAAAATATCATCCGGGGTCTGACCGGAAGTTACGGAGCCAGCTACAGTTTCAAGTACGAAAAAGGAACTCCTCCCGTTTACAACCATCCGGACCTGGTCCAGGCCATGGTGCCGATCCTGGAAAACGCCCTGAGCCCCGGCCAGCTGTTGCCGGTTAAACCCCAGATGGTGGCTGAGGACTTTGCTCTTCTGGCGGAGAAGGTGCCGGCTTTCATGTATCTCCTCGGGGTAAAAAGTCCCGGTCAGGCGACGGCCGCTCCACTCCACAGTCCATACTTCAACCCTGATGAAAGAGCGATTCCCGTTGGCATCAAGGCTATGTGTCATCTGGTCATAAGTGCCCTGGAACAACAGGCTTCCATGAAGGGAACCGACCGGCCGGCCACGATCAGATAGTAAATGCCCGTCCCTCTATTGCTGCCGGCCGTGAGTTTTATCTCCGGAATTATATTTTCCATTCTTCTGCGGTCGGATTTTTCCTGGTCATCAGTCTTTCTGACCGCTCTGCTTCTGGTCTCCGGCTGGTCTGGATACGGATTCAGAAAGGACCGGGCCGCTCACTGGATGGTGCTGGCTGGATTTTTTCTGGCCGGTTTCAGTCTTTACAGCCTGGAATACAGCCGGCACCAGAATAACGAGCTGCGGCAACTGCGGGCCGAAGGCTATCTTGACTTCAGGGGCAAGGTTCTGCGCTCTCCCGAACGGAGGACAAACCGAGACCTCCTGACCATCCGGGTTGAAGAAGTCCGGCTGGCCGGAATGGAGAAAAGAATAAGCGGTAACCTCCGCCTGACGGTTGCTCATTCGAGTGTAGTCCGGGAGCCACTCGAGCTTCTGGCCGGAGACCGGATAGAGTTTTCTGCCACCCTGAATTCAGAAGAAAGCTTCAGAAATTTTTTCCCCGACTTTATGCCCCGCTATCTTCGCAGCCAGAGAATTCAGGCCCGGGCTTTTACCAAAAGTCCATTGCTAATCAGGAAATTAAACCAGAAAAATCAGACAGTGGCTGGCTTTTTTTCAGGCTTGAGAAGAAAACTGCAGAGGGGCATAGAGAAGGATTTTCAGGGGCCCGAAGCCTCTAGCCTCTCCCCTGAGGGGGCGGTGCTGGAAGCCCTGCTCCTCGGCGCCGACGGGAGGTTGACCAGGGAGACCGACCTTAAGTTCCAGAAAACCGGTCTCTATCACCTGCTGGCCATTTCCGGAGCTCATGTGGCCGTGGTCACCTTCCTGTTTTACACCTTTCTCAGCCTGTTTATCATCAGGAAAAGGACTATCCATATCATCCTGCTGGTGGCTCTTGTTTTTTACGGTTTTCTGGTCGAGGGACAACCTTCGGTTTTCAGGGCGGTCATCATGGCTTCTCTTTTTCTGCTGGGAAAATTAATCTCAGCCGACACCAGCCTGCTCAACACTCTATCGCTGTCAGCCCTGGTGCTTCTGGTGATAAATCCTTTCAGCCTGGAAGATGTCGGTTTCCAGCTGACCTTTCTGGCCACCCTGAGTCTGGTGCTGTTCTTCAAACCGATTTTCAATTTCCTGCCCCGGTTGCCGTTCCGGGTCACGGAGATGATTGCCCTGTCGCTGGCGGCCGTAGTCGGCACGATGCCGGTCATAATCAGTAACTTTAACCGGGTGACTTTTGCCTCTCTGATATTAAACCTGCTGGAAGCACCGCTCATGGGTCTGATAATGGCCGTCGGCTACGTCTACCTGGGGCTTAATTCCCTGCTTCCAGCCGCGGGCCATCTTCTCTCCTTCGCTCTCAAATTCTTGATAAAGATTTTTTCCTGGATTGCCACCTGGCTTGAGCCCCTGAATTCCCTTTCCTACCGCCTCCCGGCTCCGCCGATACCGGTCATAATCGGTTTTTACCTGTTTCTGCTTTTGCTTCTGGTAAAGCCTGGTTTCCGGACCCAGAAACCCCTCACCGTCGCCGCGCTGGCTGTTTTTTTCCTCGTAATGATTACCCATCCTTTCCCGCCCCGCAATCAGGGCCTCGCTGTAACTTTCATGGATGTCGGCCAGGGAGACTCGGTGGTGGTGGAATTTCCCGGCCACCGGGTTATGGTCATCGACGCCGGGGGCTTCATTCAGGGAAACTTTGACCCCGGTGAAAGCCTGGTCTCTCCCTACCTCTGGAAACGCGGATACAGGAAGATAGATTACCTGGTCTGCAGCCATTTTCACCCTGACCACGCCGGCGGACTGCCGGCCCTGGTCCGGAATTTCAGGGTCGGCGAGTTCTGGTCTCTCGAAGAGAAGGGAAACCAGCTGCATGAAGAAATCATCCGGGCGCTCTCCGGAAAGACCAGAAAAAGAAGACTTCAGGCCGGTCTCAACCAGGAAATAGATGGATGCCGGGTTGAAGTTATTTATCCCGACGAAGAGGCGAAAACGCTTTTTAGCCCGGGGAACGACCTGTCGGCCGTCATCAGGCTGGATTACGGAGCCCGATCATTTCTTTTTGCGGCCGACATCACCGCTCCGGCTGAAAATTACCTTACCGACCGGCAGTCAGAAAAATTAAGGGCAACAGTCTTAAAGGTCCCCCATCACGGCAGCCGTTCTTCGACCAGCTCCGACTTCCTGGAGACCGTCGCTCCACGCTGGGCAGTTATCATGGCCGGGAGAAACAATGTTTATGGCTTCCCGGACCGACAGGTCCTGGAAAGGCTGGAGGCGGCCGGAGTCGAAATTCTGAGAATCGACCGCGACGGAGCGGTCAGGTTTGAACAACGCCAGGACGGACTGACCATAAGGACGGCCGCTTCCGGGCTAAATTAGAATTGCCGGTTTTCAAGCGCGGCTTAATTATTTCCCATTCCCGGGCTTGTTTTTATCTTTTTTACTTTTGAGTCCGCTATTTTTTAAGGGTACATATATACAGGGCTTCCCGCTCACCCGACAACCGGGAACCCGGGTTGAGGCCACAGAACAGCCTGACATTACTGCCCCTCCGGAAAACAGGCATTCCTCGGCGCTCATCCGGACAAAATTTTCCTGAAGCAGGGAAGCATTCTGTTTCCGTGACTGAAAGCAGTGATTTAACAATGGCACCATCCTGCAGTCTCCAGCCTCA
>CAZDZU010000014.1:0-13835 GCA_964509995.1 uncultured Eubacteriales bacterium
CTCACCAACCAGAAGAGCAGAATAGGCAAAGGACGGGAAGCTCTCCCCCTCTTTCAGCAGTTCTATTTTCTTCTCCAGGTCCCGGCTGCGGGGAGAACGTCTTCTGGCCAGACGGCAGAATTTTTCGATAAACCCGGGGTCTCCAGGAAATTCACGCAGGGCTGGAATGACCGCCGAATCTATCCGGTTTACCGATCTCTGGGTTGAAGCATCGAATTCCCGGATGGAAGTCACCTGGTTGCCAGCGAATTCCAGACGAACAGGATAATCTGACCAGACTGAATAAACATCCACGATGCCGCCGCGGTAGGCATACTCGCCGGCAGAAGCTACCAGGTCTTCATGGACATAACCGAACTCCTTCAGTCTTTCCAGCAGCCAGTCCCGGTCGAGCTCGGACCCGGCAGCTATCCTGATGAACGATTTTTCCAGGTCTCCGACCGCCGGCACCGGCTTCAGCAGTCCAGCCAGGCTGGCCAGGATGAGGGGTCTGTGGCCGAGAAGCAGGCTGTGGAAGGTCCTCATTCTGGAAGCCACGGCCTCCAGGGGAGCAGCTACTTCGAGATAGGGTTCGGAGCCGGGTGCCGGTAGAATCTGGACCTCCCTTTTTACTGACAGCAGATGGAGGAAATTCTCGGTTTCCAGTCTGACTTCGTCGAGAGAGCGGGAGCCCGGCTCGATGACCACTATCGGCCGGTCGATTTCCCTGGCCAGGAGGGCATAGAAATAAGGCCGGGCCTCCGAAATCACCCCGGTTAAAAAAAGACAGTCCTCCCCCTTCTTCAACCTGGCTACCAGGGCCCTGAAGTCCGGTAGCCCTGCCAGAAACTCCAGACTCACATGGTTATTTTAGACGAGAAGGGGGCCAGGGTCTATCCCCGGCCCCGGTTTATGTGGATGGGCAAGCCATTATTCTTACGGCTGACCGCGTCCGCCAGCCTATATTCTCCACCAGTAAGAAAACTTCATGAACACTCCGTAATTGGTTCGACCGTAATGCCCGAATTCATCGCGCAGATAATTGGAATCCGCTCCCAGGTAAAAAAGAGTTCCCGGCCGCAGGACCCAGCTCAGCAGCAGACTGCCGAAAATCTTACGGTAATAATCGTTGTAATCGACGATGGTTCTGATGGCCAGAGTTTTGGAAACCTGAAAGGTGGTCTTCTGTCTGATGACCAGATAATCCCAGAGCTTTTCTCCGCCTTTTTCCCTCCAGTATGTCTGCCAGTTGATATCCAGGCCGAACTGGAGCCTTTTCTCTGGCTTGAGTGTTAAGAACAGCCCATAGACGTTGCTGTAGCCAAGGAAAGGGTCTTCCGGGTCGTAATTGATGCTATCTCCGGTCTGAAAATAGAAGTTCAGCGGCAGCCAGCTAAGAAAGGTGGTCTGGCCTTCAACATAAAAAGTCGTTTTATTGAAATCAAGGTCCGCATAACGTTCCATCGAGCGGGTGAGAAAAATAAATATCCGGTTGAACTCGGTCAGTCTGAACTGGACTCTGGCCCGGAACCATTTATCCTGGACGATATCGCCTCTGTAGGAATCGCGCTGGGCCACCTGGAGGTTGAGGTCGACCTGGTTCAGGTATTTTCTGTCGGTGTAAAAATTAAAAAAAGTGAACAGGCCGGTCAGGCGGTAATCCACCCGATTGACGAATCCAGAAGAGGCTTCAAAATCGGGATGCATGGCCTGGAAAAAACCTCCCGCTCCCCAGTGAAGCTTTTTTCTGAGCCTGGTGTAGTAGTAGAACTCGCTGTAAAGGGCGGGGGCCAGAGAGGTGTTTCGTTCTTCGTTTTTGGTATCGGAAGCCAGAGCCTGAAAAGAGAAGAAGAAGCGGTCTTTGAAACGCCACATGCCGTCGATTCCGGCCACCCGGTTCCAGGCTCCCCCGGTAATTTCTTTATCGGCCAGAGTGAAGCCCACGTAGGACTGGTCGAAAACATCGGCTTTCACCCGGAAGATATTGAACAGGGCGTTGCGGTCGACCGTTTCCTCGCCGCCTCCGTTGTGAACTTCCCACAAGCTTTCGGTCGGCTTCAGGTCATAGGCGGTTAACAATCCGTAGCTAAACCTCCCGGTTTTTCCGGTGATTCTGGCTCCAAACAGCGGGTCAATGATCCGGCGTGTATAGACCATTTCAATAGCCGGATAACGGAATATTTCCATGCCCTCCAGAAAGAAGGGTCTTTTTTCCTGGTAATAAAGGGCATAACGAAGATTGAGGTCAATCTGGGGAACATCGGCCTCCACCTGGCTGAAGTCCGGGTTGGCGGTGAGGTCCAGGGTCAGGTTGGAATTGGCCCCGTACTTCAGGTTGAGGCCGGGCTGGAAGTCCAGTTTTTGCCCTTCGGTTTTAGCTGAGGTGACCACCGGCATTATTTCCAGGTTTTTGCCTTTTTCCAGGTTTCCGGTCAGGGTGAAAGGTCTACCCTGACTGAGCAGTCCAGGAATGGTCCGGGAATAGCGCGGCCAGATGATTATTTCGCCGGTCCGGGGCAGATTGCGTCCAAGAACCAGGTTCCAGGTCTTGGGGTCTTCATCGGGGAAGCGAATGCTCTTGAAGGGAATGGCCGCTTCCACCAGATAACCCCGGTCGTCCAGCTTCCCATCCGAAATGAAAAACGTGTCCCAGGAATCATCCATGTTGTCGTTGCCGCCCTCTTCCACCCGCATGAAATCGGCCTGGACACCGATGGGATTGAGGACGAAAGTGAAAGCCCGTCTTTTTTCTCCGAAAGTATCGAGAAATATGATAACCCAGTCATCTTCCATGCATTTGTCCCGGCCGGTTACTGAACAGCGGATTTTCCCGGGCTGGGAATCAAAACAGCGGAAGGCCAGGTACAGATTTTTCTCGTCATAACCCAGATAGGCCACCGTTTTTTCACTGGGCTGGCCATTTTCCTTCGGTGACAGCTGGACAAAATCTTCTATCCTGAGCGCTTCCCGTTCGTAGACCTCATCCAGGAGGCCGTCAATTTTGGGCGGCCGGGACAACCTGGGAATGGTCAGTTTTTCCTCCTGGCCCGCGGCAAGGGGTCCGGCCGGGGTCTCGCCGACGAAGAGGCAAAAAATAAAAACCTGGAGGGCTAAAAATGTTAAAACTCTTCTGCTCATTACCGCACAACCTGGAACTTATAAAATTTTTGTAATTCAAAATAATAGACGGATTTTACCGGGGAAAGGTTCACCGTCCGTTCGCATCAAAATAAGATTTGAGCGACGATTCTAAAGACACAGGGAAACTCAAACTATAGTCTAATTGCCTTCGCCGGGCAAGCCGGAGCCCAGTTTTGCCGAGCCTGTCTGTCCGGAAATTCCTTTTTTTCGCCTGATAATAAGCTAATTGGGCAGGGTGATTCAGCGCTCAATTATCAGTTTTTGACGAACGCTGACTTCAGAAAAAAGAAGCTCAAGCATTTCCAGGAAGAGTTTGGCACCCGCACAGGATTCTGACCTATGGTCAATTACCCAGCACTTTCAATCCAGCCGTAGCTATAAGAAATTCAGGGAATTTAATCGCCGCCAAGTCGCAGCCGCAGTCCGGATCAGGATAGAGTTTTATCCGGGCTTAAAACCTGACCCTAAAATCATTTAATTCTCTCTCGCGACTATCTTCCGATCTCAATCATTCTTTAACCCGCCCCACCTCAAACAGGGGCTCACCCCTGTTGCAGGGCGGAGTTCCGATTATGTACAACAGCAGACCGGTAAAGGGCGCTCTCCTTTCGGCGATAACTTTCCCGTGATAATCGGTTATCAGGCCCACGACCTGCCCGGCCCTGACATAATCACCCATCCCGGCCCGGGGGTGGAACAGACCGTCGTGTTCTGAATATATAACTTCGTATTTATCGACCCAGACCGGGTCAGGCTGGAGCTCCGCCGGCCCGGGCAACATCCGGAAATATTTCATTACATTCAGGACTCCGGCCACGTTGGCAGTGATGGCCTCCTCATCCACCCGGCCCAGGAAACCGGATTCGGTGGTGATGGCCGGCTTCTTCCTGACTATGGCCGTGTTGCCGAGATACTTTGAATCCTTCGGGTCCTGGCTTCTGGTACTGTCGATGATGATATGCTTCAGGCCGAAGGCCAGAGCCATTTCCCGGGTAAGGGAGTCGAGCTTCTGGTTTCCGCTCAGCATCCAGTACGTATATGGAATCAGGGCTTCGTTTCCGTCACCACAGTGCAGGTCAATTAAAGCATCAACTCTGTCTATAATCTCTGAGGTCAGAACGGCCGCTATCCGCTGGCTCTGAGTGCCGGTCAGGTCGCCGGGAAAGACCCGGTTCAAATTCTTCCAGTCGTATGGATTGTAGTATATGGTGCGCCGCTGAAAAGCCGGCAGGTTGGCGATATGAACCAGGATCAGAGTCCCGGATAGCTCTTCGGCCCTGATCAGCTCTTTCACCCGGTAAAGGGCCAGGATGGGTGGATATTCATAGGGATGGATACCGGCCACGGCGGCCAGTACTTTACCGGGTCTCTTTCCGTTGATCACGGTCACAGGAATTCTGGTAGCCGGGTCCACCCCGGCCGGAACTTCCAGAAAGCCGCTGACGGTTTCCCCGGGTCTGACCTCAAGCCGGCCAAGTGAAAAGACTCTGTCCGGAGCAGCCAGAATCCGGGGCGGCCCTGAAAACTTCAGGCTAAAAGCGACCACGAGTAAAATTGTGAACCTGAAAATCTTTTTTCTGTTCATCTATCCTCCTTCCCGCCGGAAAATTCCATAAGTCCGGGACCGGCGGCTATCTTCTTAGCCGGGCCATGATTATTCTATTAAAATCAGCCGGCCGAAAGCCAGAATAATTCGGGAGGCAAAAGAAAACAGAAACCGCCTGACATATGAATGAATCTTCATATATTAAAGAGAAGACCGGGGGAAAGGTCCTGGACGGGCTATTCTCCCTCCTCTCCTGCTTCCAGCGATTTTTCAATCCTGACCTGCCGTCCATTTTCCAGGCGGCACAGAAAGACCTCTCTGGTCGGGCGGCCTGTCCTGCTCCTGATTCTTTTCTGCCAGATGACCTCAACCACTTCAAGCCTGAAGCCGGCGACCCAGACCGCCACTGGTTTCTCCTGACCGCAGTAGCCGGCATACCATTCTACCCGTTCGAAATCCATCGTCCCGAACCCTGTCTGCCTCTATTATAAATCCCCGCCGCCTTAAAAACACCCCTCGCCTGGCGGGCAACATAATTGAACGACAGACTAATCTTCCGCTCTCCTTCTTGAAAATCTCCGTTCACTCCATCCTCAGAAGTGATGTGAATCTGGGGGGCGCCTGGCAACAGGGCCCTTTTCTATCCACCGCAGAAAAGGAGAGACTATCCTCTCCTTTTGCCCGTTTGAATGTGCCGGCCGGAAACAATATAATGAACTTCTGAACGGAGGTTCCAATGAAAACAAAAAGGTTGCTGCTGTCTATCCTGATATCGTTGATTCTAATATCAGGCCTGTCGGCCCCGGCGCTAAGAGCTCAATCCGGAGAAGTCAGGCTGACGGTGTTTTACCCCTCGGTTGGAACGATCCGCAATCTCCAGGCCCTGAGGGAGAATGGCTTCATCGACCATCCTGGACTCAAGGTGACCGGAGTTTACCACCTCCGGGAAGCCACCAATTACGAAGAGGCCCGGAGGTATGTCAGAGACAACGGCCTGGACTGGTTTACCTTCAGGGACTTCTCAGCCGACCTCGGCCCGCACAACATCTTCAGGACTAACGACCTGATGGCCGGGCTGACCGAAGTCTTCAGGCAGTCCGACGGGGTCATTTTTTTTGGAGGCCCGGACATACCCCCGGCAGTCTGGGGAGAGCGAACCAGCCTTCTGACCGAGATCACCGACCCCTACCGTCATTATTTCGAACTTTCGGCCATCTTTCTCCTGCTTGGCGGCTATCAGGATCCGAACTTCAAACCCTTGCTGGAAGAAAACCCGGAACTGCCCGTCCTGGGCATCTGCCTGGGAGCCCAGAGCCTGAATGTCGGAACCGGCGGAACGCTCATCCAGGACATCTGGTCTGAAGTCTATGGAAAGAATTATGTTGAGGACATAATTGCCCTCGGCCCCGACCGCTGGCATAACAATCCATATATCAAGCTGCGGCCGGACCTCAAACTCAGCGCTTACAGTTTCCACTGGATAAAGCTTCTCCCCGAAGGGTTCTTTGTAAAAACCCTGGGCTTTTCTGACCGGGACCGACCGCGAATCCTGAGCTCTCATCACCAGGCATTCAAAAAACTCGGGCGGGGATTTAAGGTCATCGCCACCTCTCCTGACGGAAAGATCGCCGAAGCCATTCACCATACCAGATATCCCAACGTCCTGGGACTGCAATTTCACCCGGAACACTACCGCCTCTGGGATCAGAATCTCCAGATTAAGTTCAGCCCCGACGACAGGTCCACCAGCTATCATGAAATTCTGAGCTCCAGCCCGCCGAGTCTTGAATTCCACCGCAAAATCTGGCAGTGGCTCACCGAGGCTATGAAGAAAAACAACTGGAAAAGATAAACACCCTCCTGAAGGTAAAGACCGCCAGAGTTAGCATCATCAAATGAATGCCTCCCTGTTTCCATGTTTCCCGGGAAGGATTGAGGGGGACACGGAGTGTCTCCCGCGGTCGGCCGCCTGAGGGCTCCCCCCGGGAGGAGGCCTAGAGGGAGGACGGGGGGCTGGCCGCGACAGGACCCTGTAGCTGATTTGAGCCTTGCTTTCAACCGGTCCAGAAAATTTCCTTCAGGAAACGTCTTTGTTCTTGCGATGCCAAAAAAGGATGGAAGGAAGGTTCCCCGGTGATAGTCTCCTCACACCCGAGGCCTGAAGGAAGGCTCACGAGTAGAGGCCCGGGCTGCGAACTGGAAAGAGGGCACGGCGTGACAGCTCCCAGCCGATTCAGACCATCGCGGGTACGGTCATATCCCCACCCATAATTTTTTTCTTGAGAATTTCAGATTCAACTGGTATCCTGATTTTTACTCCTCAGAGGAGGTTTAAGATGCGTCTTTATCTTTCAAGCTTATTCCTGATTTTATCATTTTCCATCCTGACCATGCTGGTTTCCTGCTCCAAACCCACTGGCCAGGTTCAGGGAATCCTGTTCAAGGACGACCTGGAATTTTTGAAAAAGCACACCTCGGTGATAACCCTGACCGGAGAGGACGGGAAGGCCATGGTGGCCGTAAACCCCGATATCCAGGGACGGGTGATGACCAGCAGCGCCGCCGGTCCGGAAGGCCTCAGCTTCGGCTGGATTAACCGCCAGCTGATCGCTTCCGGCGAGAACAATCTCCACATGAATCCTTTCGGCGGCGAAGACAGATTCTGGCTCGGTCCGGAGGGCGGTCAGTATTCCCTGTTCTTTAAGAAAGATTCACCTTTTGACCTCGACCACTGGTTCACACCGCCGCCGATCAATGAAGGCGCTTTCGACCTGGTTTCCAGTGATGACCGGCAGGTGGTCCTGAAGAAGGATATGAGCTTGGTCAACTACGCGGAATTCGAATTCAAAATAAGAGTCGACCGGATAATCAGACTGATGGAGCGGCCCGGGCTGGAAGCTCTGGGAATACCGCTCGATGGTCAGCTCAGCTGGGTGGCCTTCCAGTCTGACAACACCATCACCAACACCGGCGACCTGCCCTGGAAAAAAGAGACGGGCCTGGTTTCGGTCTGGATTCTGGGTATGTTCAATCCTTCTCCCGAGACTACAATCGTCATCCCTTACAAAGCCGGGCCAGAAGAAGAACTGGGTCCTGTGGTCAATGATGCTTACTTTGGCAAGGTCCCGGCCGACCGGCTGAAGATTGCCGCTGGCGTCATCTACTTCAAGGGCGACGGTCAGTACCGCAGCAAGATAGGTATTTCGCCCCTGCGGGTTCTTCCCTTCTGCGGCAGCTACGATGCCGCCAATCGGGTCCTGACCATAGTCCACCTGACCCTGCCTGAAAACCCGGCCGGACACAGCTATGTCAACTCGATGTGGGAAATTCAGAAGGACCCCTATGCCGGCGACGTGGTCAACAGTTATAACGACGGCCCGGCCGCTCCCGGGGCCAAGCCCTTCGGCCCCTTCTATGAGCTGGAGACTTCCTCCCCTGGCGCTGTTCTCAATCCCGGAGAGTCACTGCGACATGTGCACACCACCATCCACATTCAGGGCGAGGAGAAGGACCTGGACCCCATCGCCAGGAAAATTTTCGGGGTGAGTCTGGCCGAGATCAAAAAGGCTTTTGCCCAGAAATAGCGAAGAAAAGACCCGTGGCGTGGAGGTGTATAAGAGAAGCGGGGCACAGGCACCGTCTGAATTCTAAGGACGGAAAATAGAACCGGTTTAAGTCAACGGGCGGACAGGAGATCCGGATCAAGGCTTCTCCATCTCCCCGGCAAATCGGGTGAGCCCGACCGGCTTCAATTTGACGGCCATTTGCAACTCCGGGTAGAATGGGCTGTCAGTGGATGGAGACTGGTTTTCATCTGTGAAGATAGATATGAGCGACCTGAACGGAAGCCTTTTCCTCCTCATTTTTTATGTGAATCACTTCAGCGGCTTGTGATTTCTGCGGCCTTCTCTCTCCGGTTCTTAACCCTCTGAGCGTCAATGCTTGAAGAAAGGAGCAAGCCCATGAAAATAATCGTTCTGGGAGCCGGACTTGTCGGCCGGGCCATGGCTCTTGACCTGGCCTCGGAAAAAAGTTTTGCGGTTACGGCTGCCGACAGGGATGAAACCAGGCTGAAGGATCTGGCGGCCTGCGGTCTCAAAACATTTCCGGCTGACCTGAGCCGGACTGAAATCTTAAAAGAAATAATCGAAGGACAGGATCTGGTGCTGAATGCCATGCCCGGCTGGCTGGGTTTCCAGACTCTCAGAACCTGCCTTGAATCCGGGAAAAACGTGGTCGACATTGCCTTCTTTCCAGAAGATCCCTTTGAACTGGATTCCCTCGCCAGAGAAAACGGAGCTGCGGCCATAGTTGATGCCGGAGTGGCTCCCGGGCTCAGCAACCTGCTGTCCGCCCATGGATTGAGCCGCCTGGATAAAGGACAATCCCTGGAAATCTATGTCGGCGGCCTGCCGCTTGTCCGGGAATGGCCCTTTGAATACAAGGCAGTTTTTTCGCCGCTCGATGTCATCGAAGAATACATCAGACCGGCCAGGATGAAAGAGGGCGGCCGGGTTGTGGTCAGACCGGCTCTGTCCGACCCGGAATTTGTGGAGTTTGAACAGCTGGGTACACTTGAGGCCTTTAACACTGATGGATTGCGGACCCTGCTTAAAACCCTGGACGTCCCGGAGATGAAAGAAAAAACCCTCCGCTATCCGGGTCACAGGGAGAAGATGTTGATGCTCCGGGAAGCGGGGTTTTTCGACTCCGGTCAACTCGAAATCGGTGAGCATAGAATCAGGCCGCTGGATTTTAGCGCCCGTATCCTTTTCTCGCGTCTGCAACTTAAACCGGGCGAGGAAGACCTGACCGTACTCAGGGTCTCGGTTACCGGAGAGAAGGACAGCCGTCCGGTTCGTCTGACCTTTGAACTTTTTGACCGCTTTGACCGGGCCAGCGGAATTCACAGTATGGCCAGGACCACCGGTTACACAGCCACCATGGTGGCCAGAGCCATGGCTTCCGGGTTGATCCGGAAAAAGGGAATCATCGCTCCGGAACTGCTCGGGTTCGAGCCAGAAATATTTTCCTTCGTCAGGCAGGGTCTGGAAAGACGGGGAATAACAATCAAAGAAAAAATCGAAACCTGTTGAGATTCTGCCGGCCGAAAAATCCGGCAGAGTATTTCTCGTAAGGCTCCGTTGAAACGAAATATCCTCGTTTCCGGTCGTCAGGACAACTATTTCTTCAGCTTTCGGGTATCAACCCAGTTTTCAAGAAATCTGCTCTCCCCGGCCGCCGGTTTTTCCGCCTCGGTCAGGAGCGATTCTATGATGGCCTTAAGGTGAGCGTAGGGCAGTGTGCCGATGATCATCCGGTTGTTGATGATGATGGTCGGAGTGGATCGAATGCCAAAGGGAAACCGGTCTGAAGTCTTTTCATATTCTTTTCCGGTTTCAATTATTTGCCTGACCAGTTCTCTGGTTTTCTCGTCGTTCAGAGCGGCTTCAACTCCATACTTTCTGGCTAGCTGCCGTCGCCATTCGGGATTCTTTGCCTTTTCAAAATTCCTGAAGATTTCATCATGAATCTGTGGAAACTTGGCCGGATCATAGGCTGCTATGTAAGATAGTTCGCAGGAACCGGGGTGTTTGTCTTTGTCCACCACCTCGTTGCACTTAGCTTCCAGGGGGAAAAACTGAAAGGCAATATTTATCTTGCCGGCGTATTCTTTTTTAATCATCTCCAGCTGCTTGAACAGCAACAGACAATCGGAGCAGAGGAAATCCCCGTACTCAATTATCCGGATGGGGGCCTCTTCGAACTTCTCGGTCGCCCTGGCCGCCCAGTAGGGCGAAATCAAACTTGGATTCTTGACCGTTTCCAGACTGTAAAATTCTTTGACTATTTTCGTGGCCACACCTCCCAGCTGAGCGTCTTTTTTGGCCTGATAAAAAAGATGAAAGCCATAGGCGCCCATCAGGGTCAGAACCCCGATGACCACCAGCGGCCTGATAGAACCAAAGACCATGTCCCGGAAAAATCCATAAAAACCGGGAAAGTCGTTCTTCACCCCGTACTTCCAGAACAGGAAGAAATTAAACAGGGAGAAAACATAAAAGCCGGAGCAGAGCAGACACAGGCTCTTCAGGAAGAACACCGAATAGATGAAAAGAGAAATCACGCCCAGGGCATTGAGGAGAGCCAGCAACTTGTTGACTCTTTCCAGTCTGATCGAGGGCAGCACCGCCCCGACCATCACCAGTATCCCCAGGACGAGTCCCCAGTAGCCGAGAGGCACTCCCTGGAAATGGGCGATTGAAGAATAGGCTGAGCTATCGCAGTTGAAGAAAGCGCTGATATCGCAGAAGGCTCCGGTAAAGATGGTCTCAGGAAAATTTGCCTGGAAAAAATGATCTATGGTCAGGTAGGAAAAGACGGCCATTCCCAGACCGGCGAAAAAACTCCAGAAACGCAACCAGTAACTTCTCAGGGTCAGGCTTCTGTCCATCTCACACCTCACTCCACGGCACCAGAACCCGGCCGGTCAGGAGCCGGGTGTTCGGCCGCAATTCATATTATTCCTATCTTTTTAATATCATTTAACTCCGGAATTTTATCCCCGCCCGACCCGACTGTCAATTTCAACCCTGACGGCCGGCGCGGCCGGCAAAAATTTCCTCGGCCTCCGGAGTGTACTTTCCATCCGGACCATAGAGAACGAGAGGTGGAATGGTCCGGCAACTCTCGGCCGAAAAATCGCACTCGGCCAGAAAGAAATTGGCCGGCTCATTTTCCCGCGGATAGATTGACCGACCGGTCTTGAGCTTGAGCCCCTGCTTTATTACTTCCTGCTCGAACTCCGACCGCCGGCTATCGGGGAAGATGAAAAAAGCCCGGCCCGTTTCCTTGAGCCAGTTCCTGGTAAAGGACAGCAATTCTTCCAGGCTGCAGAGCAATTCATGCTTGGCAATGTTTTTTTCTTCCGAGGGACTCAGGAACCCGCTGTTACGGCGGATGTAGGGCGGATTGGAAAAAATGACATCAAATTTGCGGTAGGGCTGGTACTGGCGGAAGTCCTTCTGCAGCACGGTGACCCGGCCGTCCAGATTATTTAGCAGGACGTTGCGACGGGCCAGCTCCACCATAGCCGGCTGGACTTCCAGGGCCAGGATGTGTTTGAACGGCTTCAGGCTGAGCAGAAGAGATATGATGCCGCAACCGGTGCCAACTTCCAGCAGTTCCTCTCCCTCCCGCGTGGTGATGAAATCGGCCAGTAACGGCGCATCCAGGGAAAAACGGAAACCGTTCTTTCTCTGCAGAACCAGAATCTGCCCCCGGTAAAAAGTATCAAGACTTTCGTCCGGTCTTATTTCGGGATTCAGCTCAATCATCATCTTCCATCTCGGTAAACAACAGGATTTTATTATCGACCACCCGGACCAGACCACTTCTCACCTTAACCCTTTCCTCCCGGCCCAGAACTGTCCGGTAAATCAATTCACCCTGGCCCAGGCAGGCGTTGAGGGGCCGGTGACCGGGCCAGATGCCCAGGTAACCGTCGAGACCCGGAAGCTGCACCTCCAGGACCTCGGCTTCCACCAGTAAACGGGAAGGCGAGATTACCCTGAGATGCATTCTTGTCTCTTTTTCCGGGTTCATAGTTTTTTGAGCTCCTCAGCCTTCTGAACCATCTCGTCTATGGTCCCGACCATGTAGAAAGCCTGCTCCGGCTTATCGTCATGCCGGCCCTCGCAGATTTCACTGAAGCCGCGGACTGTTTCTTCCACCGGCACATACTTGCCCGGCCGTCCGGTAAACTGTTCGGCCACGTGGAATGGCTGCGACAGGAACCTCTGGATCTTTCTGGCCCGGGCTACAATTAATTTATCCTCATCCGATAATTCTTCAATGCCCAGGATGGCAATTATATCCTGCAGCTCTTTGTAACGCTGCAGAATTTCCTTAACTCTTTTCGCCACCCGATAATGCTCCTCACCCACAATTCTGGGGTCCAGGATCCGGGAATATGAAGACAGAGGGTCGACCGCCGGATAGATGCCCATCTCGGTCAGCGCCCGGCTGAGGCTGGTGCTGGCGTCCAGGTGGGAGAAGGTGGTGGCCGGAGCCGGGTCGGTGAAATCATCGGCCGGCACGTAAATGGCCTGGACCGAGGTGATCGACCCCTTCTTGGTTGAAGTAATCCGCTCTTCCAGCTCCCCCAGCTCGGTGGCCAGGTTCGGCTGGTAGCCGACGGCCGAGGGCATCCGGCCCAGCAGAGCTGAAACTTCAGAGCCGGCCTGGACAAAGCGGAAGATATTGTCTATGAACAGCAGGATATCCTGACCCATTTCGTCGCGGAAATACTCGGCCACCGACAGGGCGGTCAGCCCGACCCGCAGGCGGGCTCCCGGCGGTTCGGTCATCTGGCCGTAAATCAGAGCCGTCTTGTTGAGAACGCCCGATTCTTTCATCTCCAGCCACAGGTCGTTACCCTCCCTGGTCCGCTCGCCAACACCGGCAAAGACCGAGTAACCACCGTGCTTTTTGGCCACGTTGTGAATCAGTTCCATGATGATAACTGTCTTGCCAACCCCGGCCCCGCCAAACAGGCCAATTTTCCCGCCCTTGAGGAAGGGCTGGATGAGGTCGATAACTTTGATTCCGGTCTCGAACATTTCCATCGTGGTGCTCTGCTGGTCGAGTGGCGGCGGCTGACGATGAATGGGATATTTCCTGGTGGCTTTGATCGGTCCCAGGTGGTCGACCGGCTGGCCGATAACATTCATCAGCCTGCCCAGAGTACCCTCGCCTACGGGAACTTCGATTGGCTTGCCCAGGCTTATAGCCTTCATCCCGCGGGCCAGACCGTCGGTCGGATGCATGGAAACGCAGCGCACCTTGAAATCTCCGATGTGCTGTTCGACTTCCAGCATGATATCAACCGGGACCGGAACGTCAAATCCCTCGCTGGTAACCCGGATGGCCGTATAGATGGGCGGCAGGTCTTTCTCCGGAAAGACCACGTCCACCACCGGGCCTATTACCTGGACCACCCGGCCCACTCTCTCCTGGACAGTGACTTCTTTTTCCCTTTCTGCTTGCGCCATAAATTTAGACTCCTTGCTATTTTAAGGCTTCCACCGCGGTCTGGATTTCGAGCAGTTCCCTGGTAATCGAAGCCTGACGGATCTTGTTGAGCAGCAGCACCAGGTCGGAAATTAAC
>CAZDZU010000015.1:0-13794 GCA_964509995.1 uncultured Eubacteriales bacterium
TTAGCTGGATGAAATCCGGCGCGTGAGTCTGGTAAAATAGGTGATGTGAATTCAGGGCGTTTGACCCAGGAGGGAAAATATGTCAGCTGTCCCGTATAGATTCATTGCCGGTCTTTTTTTGATATGTTTTCTATCAGGAGTGTTTATCATGAGCCAGGCTCAAAATAAAACCGAAAAGCCCGTTCTCCACGGCAAGCACTGGGTGGCCATAACCGGAAAGCCCCTGGCTTCCACCACCGGGGCGATGATGTTCATGAAGGGCGGGAATGCTGTGGATGCGGCCTGCGCCATGCTGGCCGCGGTCTGCACCATGCACGATGTGCTGAGCTGGGGCGGCGAGACACAGGGTCTTATCTATAACCCGAAGACAGGAAAGGTCATGGCGATTAACGGGCTGGGTGTAGCTCCAACCGGCGCCACACCGGAGTTTTACAAATCAAAAGGTTATAAGTACCCTCCGGCCGACGGACCGCTGTCAGCCATAACACCCGGCACGCCCGGGGCGCTTATTGTCATGCTGGCTGAGTTTGGCCGGCTGAGGCTCAAAGATGTTCTGGCCCCGGCGATCGAGATGGCTGAAGGCTATCCGATGGAAAAAGACACTTCCGACCGCATCGAAAGGGAAAAAGCCAAAATAAAACAGTGGAAATATTCCCGGGCTTTGTTCCTGACCCATCCCGGAGAAGAAAAAGAAGCTCCTCAGCCTGGAGAAGTTTTCAGACAACCGGACCTGGCAGCCACGCTGAAAAAGCTGGTCGAGGCTGAAGAACAGGCTCTTAAAGCCGGCAAGAGCCGCAAGGAAGCGCTCTATGCTGCTTACGACCGCTTTTACCGCGGTGACATCGCCCGGGATTTTGTGGCTGCCTGTAAGGAAGTCGGCGCGCTGATTACTTTGGAGGACCTGGCTAACTGGAAGGTTTACCTGGAAGAGCCGGTCAGGACCACTTACCGGGAAATTGAAGTCTATAAGCTCAACACCTGGGTCCAGGGTCCGGTCATGCTGCAGGCGCTTAATATGCTGGAGAATTTTGACCTGAAAGCCATGGGCTACAACAGCGCCGAGTACATTCACACGCTTTACCAGGTGATGAACCTGGCTTTTGCCGACCGCGATTTTTATTATGGCGACCCGTACTTTCCGCCTGAAGAGCCGATAAAGGGGTTGCTGTCGAAAGAGTATGCCCGCGAACGAATAAAACTCATCAACCCGGGGGCCAACGACCCGGATGTCAGACCCGGTGATCCCTATCCATATGAAGGAAAGACAAATCCGTTCAAGCACTACCTCGAAAGATGGACGAACAAGAACTGGACGGTAAAAGATGAAAAGGACATAAGCCGGCTCGAAAGGGCCTTTTTCCAGGGGACTACTTCTATCGAAGCCGCCGACGAAGAGGGCTGGGTGGTTTCGCTGACGCCGAGCGGAGCCTGGATTCCCTGTGTCATTGCCGGAAAGACCGGAATCGCCCTGAGCCAGCGGGCACAGAGCTTTGTGCTGGATGAGGCTGACAATCCTTTTAATGTGATTGCGCCGGGCAAAAGACCGCGGGCGACACTGACCCCTGGCCTGGCCATGAAGGACGGCAAACCCTTCCTGGCTTTCGCCGTTCAGGGCGGCGATACTCAGGACCAGAACCTGCTGCAGTTTTTCCTGAACGTGGTCGAGTTCGGGATGAATGTCCAGGAAGCCTGCGAGGCGCCAAACATCACCAGCTACCAGATGAGAAACTCTTTCGAAAATCACGACTGCTCGCCCGGTAAGCTGGAGCTAAACGAAAAAACACCGCTGGAGGTGAGAGAGAAACTCGGTCGGATGGGCTACCGCCTGTCTTTCAAGAAATATACTTCCGGTCCGATTAACGCTATCTACTTTGACTGGAAGAACCGCACCTTCTGGGGCGGCTCCAGCAACTACGGCGACGACTACGGCGTCGTCTGGTAATGAAACAGAAGGGCCGGCTTGAGGGCTAGAATTGAATGTGCATCCGGTCTTACCGTGATGAGCCTAAGCCTTACCAAAGATAAAAAAATAAAAAGAAATCGAGGGAGCTGCTTGCTGATTGGCTATTCCTGGTCTGTAGATATGAAAAAGCAGCGCAAAAATTTATAAAAGCCTGACTTTACAGGTATCCTGTTTTTTTACATTATTGGCTAAATTAGGATCGGCCGTGGCAGCCCCTGATACCTTGACTTCAGCCGTTATACCCACGGACTTTTTTACCAGAATCGGCACACTTACAACATCAACTAAATTAACCGTCCGGCCACGAAAAAGATTGGCCTGAAGCATGACCTGATGAGATTCTGTTCTTCCCTTCATTAAATCAAAATAGGAAACCTTCAAAATCCCTATAACGTCCGAATCAGCTGCTGTAAATTTTATTGTGGCTGACAGCTCCACCTGGACCTTATTAAAATAAAGAGCATCTATGCCGGGAAGATCGCAGGCGCAACCATAAGCATAAATTTCTACTACCCCGAAATCGACTTGTTTTGGGGTAACAATGGGCTTGGCCACCTCTTTAATCTGGCCCGGGGCATAAGAAAAAATCATCAGCAGAGAAATCAGGAAAACTGACAGAAACAAAAAACCCCCATTCTTTTTCATGATTACCCTCCTTAAGAATAGATGATAGGGGCCAATAACTATTCCGGGAAATTTCGATCCGCCCCTTTGGCCTAATTTTAATTTTTCAAATTATTTAAAGTCAAGAAAATTTTTCTTTCGGGTCGGCGTTTGTTGTTCAGGCTGAAGAAGGTGAGCTTGCAGCCAGTGTATCGTCAAGGCGAGTTTGAAAAGAGGGATTTGATTTTTTAGCCGAGGTTTCATAAGCTGATTAGCAGCCCGGGGAAGGAGGGACTCCATGATTAAACCAGCCATAAAAATGTCAATTATCATTTTGCTATGCCTGTGTCTGATTATGCCGACCCAGGCGCAACTTAATAAGCTCAAGGATAAGATAAAAATACCGGTTAAGGCGCCGCAGGTTCCGGACCTGGATAAGCTCCTGCAGGAAGAGCCTCCGGTCAGCACCACCCTGACCGATGCCATTTACGATATCCCGTTTCTTGACGGCTATGACCCTGGACAGGGGGCATTTATGACTTTTCTGCCGCTTTCACCCCAGGCTGGATTTCCGCTTCTTCCCGGACTGTGGGAGGGAACATTCCAGAGCTATTGCCTTAAAGCGGGGTCTTACGCCCCCGGGGAAGGCGACGGTTATGCGTATGCTCCGCTCAAGGGGAAGCAAGCTGACATAGTCGCTAATATTCTGAAAAATTCAGTCTCCCACCCGGAAATTGATCAGCAGGATATACAGCTTCTCCTCTGGGCCATAATAGCGCGCAGCAAAATTTCTGAATGCAGCAAGGAAATCCAGACAGCCGCCAGAGCCCTGATTACTCCAAAGGAGTATGACCGGCTGAACGGCGGCGCCCTGGGAAAGATTCCCGAGCCAGTCCTCAATGCTGCCCTGCAAAAATTGCCTCCGCTCGCCAGAGAGGTGTTTCAGGCTGAAGCCAGGCTGCGTAAGATGCTGCACAGCGCCGTGGCTGCCCCTTATCATGAAGTCGAGAGCGTGGCTGTTCGGGTGGGTGAAATTCTCCCGCCAGCCGACAGCCGGGAAATTCGCTCTGGCAGGTGGAGTTACGACCCCGACGGTCATTTCATCCGCTATTTCCCTCATTCTTACCATACCACCAGGATACAGCTTTATTACCCCGAAAATTTCACCATTGAAACTGATGACAACGGGCTTATAACAGCCATCGGCGACCGGCAGGGAATGAAAATTCAGATTGTCTATGATCAGAGTGTTGAGCCGCTTTTTTTCACCGATGATGATGACGTGGTCGGACTGGCTTTTAAGGAGCTGATTTTGACCCGGGAGGTAGCGGGCGAAAAGCCGATAATGAGGAGCATTAAAGATACCGGCTGGGTGCTGGCCGGTGTTCCGTATGGCGGGGGAAAGCCGGCTTTGACCCTGACGCGGTTTTCTGACGCTTCCGACCGCTATAAATTTGCGGTTAATCACGGTAACGAGGTTTTGGAGCTTAAAAACAATCTGGCTAAAGCCAATCCCGAACTCAAGCAATTGCCCGACTCCGCTGCCTGGAGTGTGGTCTATCTTGGAAATTACTGCCGGGCTATCCAGCTGGCTCTTTCAGCGGCGCTCGGGAGTGCGGGAAAAAAGCCTGACGAGCTGGAGACTGCTTTTACCGGACTTATCTACCGTGCCTGGATGAAGGGAGTGGCCCTTCTGGCCAGCGGGGAGCTGGGAAAGCCGGAAGAACCGGAGCAGAACGGAGTTTCAGAATTAAATATAACGGGGAAGGTGGGCCTCTTTTTAAGCTTTTTAAATGGCTGTCCGGCCCCGGACCAGCTCTCTTTTGAATCTCCGGCGGAGGGGAAATTCACGGCTGAAGAAGGTAACGGTTTTTCAGGTAGCGAGTCAGAAGTGAACCTTTCAACCCAGCAGAGCCTTTCTCGAAGGCGGGAGCTGCCGAAGTTTGTCTTTACCGAAGCGGAAAAGCAAAAGTGGGGAAAACAGCCGGAAAAACCGAAGGGACCGCCAAAGCTCAAACGCCATGAGCTGCCGTGGTTTAATCCCAACGAAAAGGTGGCTCAGCCCGGGAACACGGGTAAACAGCGGCTGGGGCAATCTCCACGCAAATCTTCTTCGGGTAACGGAAGGAAAGCGGCTGAAAATACCAGGAAGATGATAAACTGGTTTTCCAGCGGGACATCTGCCGGGTCATTCGGGATCGGCAAAATAGTGGGACCGGGGGCAGCCACGCCTTACGGAATTCCCAAGGCAGTGGCCGGCTACACGATCGGCAGAACGGTAGGCATCTGGGGCGACTGCATCGACGCCATTTCCATGGACCCGCCGCGGAATGATTACACCGTCCTGGCCAGGCCTGAACCCGGGTCTTTCGTCCCCATTCAGCCCGGAGCTGGAGTGACCCGGGCGAGAGCTGAGGCTGTAAATGCTTATCTCACTGCCGCTATCGACCTGACGGCAAAAATGAGGGCAGCCAGATTTTCTGTGGAAAGATATTCCGGGGCGATGATCGCTGGCGATGAAGAATGGGCCGGCCGCCAGCTCGAAAATGCCATAAGATATGAGCGGGAATCAGGGGTGGCCATGCTGGTCGTGGCTGACCGGCTGGAAGCGCTGGTTAAGGTGGCGACTGCAGAGAAAATTCCCGATACACTGCTTACGCCCGAATTAATAGACAGCTACCGCAATTCGCTGCGGTGGGAAGGATTCAGCCCTGAAGAGCTTGAAGCCTGCCGGTCGTTGAATCTCACGCCGGAAGAAATCGAGGAAATGAAAGCCAGGATCCTGAGCGGAGAACCGATGGAGGGCCCATCCAGCCTTTATCGTTCATCTCTGGAGACGGCCCGGGCGCTGCGTGAATTCGCCCGGCTGCTTCTGGCTTTGCCCGTTATTTGAGTAGCAGGCAGGCAAGAAGCCTGATGGCGCTGAGTATTGCGGGACGGGGACAGTTCCTGTGGCTGCGACGTTTCGTTTTTCTTCAAGTAGCCTGGTGAGGGAGGAGATTCTGTCAGTAAAAGAGGGGAAAGAAACTTTAATTATGTCCTCATAATTTACAAAATAAGACTCTAAACCAGGCAGGACTCATAAGATTTGTAGAATAAATCAGAGTGTGTAAGGTTCTGTTCTCTGACGAAGTGATGGGAATTCTGTCCCGGAGATATTACGGCCCGTAAACTTTATTAATAGCAAACGAGGAGCAAATAGGTTAAAATCAGGCTTCATAGAAAATTATTGGACTTTTTAGCCCTGTGCGGGGTGGTCCTTATTGGTGAGAGTATTCATTTTCTGAAGAGAAATAAATGAAACAACGTGGTTATCGTTCAATGTACCCGCCGTTCAGGTTTGACCGGCGCGAATTTTTCAGAATGTCGGGAACGGCCAGTCTGGGGTTACTGATGAGCCGCTCCCTCCTGTCGGCAGAAAAAGAGGCGGCAACGCAGAGCGGCCAGGCTGCAACTCCAGCCCGACCGGCCACCAACATCGAAGATGCTCTGAAAGTGCCGCGGACTAAGTATTCGCTCCCCGGCCTTTTTCCGGGCCGGGTGGTTGAAGTCCACGACCCGAAAGCCATGAATGGCGAAACTAACAAGCCGTCCGCTGAGGTCGTCAAGGGCATGTTTGAGAAGGGGCTCACCAGCTTAACCGGGCAGAACCTTAAAAAGAGCTTCGGACTTTTCTTTGATAAAAATGATGTGGTCGGCATCAAAGTCAATCCGGTCGGGGCCGGTCTGATCAGCACCCGCCTGGAAGTGGTTGATGCTATTATCGACTGGCTGGAGAAAGGCGGTTTGAAGCGCCGGAACATCATCATCTGGGACCGCTTTGATTACATGCTCAAGGACGCCGGCTTTACAGCGGAAAGATTTCCCGGAATCGGGATTGAAGGGCTGCAGACGATGGATGAAGCTGCGGCCGAGGGGAAATCGCAGGATAATTCCACCTGGCTCAGACCGGATGGCACTCACGTCAGCGCTCTTAATTTTGACCTGGATGTTTATTACTGGGCCGATGTGGAGGGACCGAAAGACCTGCCCTACCTTAACCAGCATGTTTTCAACGGCAAACACTCTTATTTTGGAAAGCTTCTGACGAAGAAGCTGACTAAAATCATTAACGTTCCGGTCTTTAAGAATACCGGCAATGCCATCTCGATGGCTACCAAGAATATCAGCTATGGCGCCGTCTGCAACACCAACCGCCTGCACCGGCCGCTTTTCCTGGATGTCTGTGTCGAAGTGCTGGCTTTCCCGGTGATCAGGGACAAGATGGTGCTCAACATCACCGATGGGCTGCGGGCCCAGTACGAAGGTGGACCCGGTCCCGAAGCCAAATTCACCTATCTTTATAACCGGTTGTTTTTTGCCACCGACCCCTTTGCCCTGGATATGGTCTGCCACCGGCTGCTGGTGGAGAAGAGAAAGAGTATGGGCATTCAGGTCAATGAGCATCCCAGGTTCACCGAATACCTGCGCTATGCTCAGAAGCTGGGGCTGGGTGTCGTGGATGAAAGAATGCAGCACATAAGGGTCTAACACCCGACCGTGGTCTAAAAAAGACCGACTGAAAACCGGCGCAGGGCCGCAGGGCGGAATCGCAACTCGAGTAGCAGGTTATAAATACAAGAGATAGGCTGGAAAAATTAAGCGAAAAAAAATGAGAAAGAAGTCCCGTTCACAAATAACGAGGGCAAAGTTTTTAACAATTCCTTTTTCTCAAATTTCTCTAAACCGGTTTCTGCTCCCGGCCAGGCTATTGAACGGCAGGAAAAGAGCTCTGGCGGTCGCGTTCACCCTTATTTTTATAATTCTTGGCCTGATCATCCTGCCTCGAGCTCTTTTTTCTGAAGTTATTCTGCCCGGCGACGAATTCTACCCGGGCTGGAAAAAGTCCGACCGGTTGATAACTTTCACCCGGGCTGACCTTTATAACTACATCGACGGCGGGGCGGAGCTTTTCCTGGAGTTCGGTTTTGAAAAGCTCTACGTTCAGCGTTACCGCCTGGGAGAAAGCGAGCTTTCGCTTGAGATTTATGAAATGGAGAGTCCGGAATCGGCCCTCGGGGTTTATTTAGTTAAATGCGGAAAAGAAACACCCGTCGAGGGGCTGGAAGCCCGTAATAGCGGCGAGGAATCTCAATTCACCATCGTGCGCGAAAGATATTTTATCCATATCAACAATTTCGAAGGCGGCAGAGAGCTGCTTCCGGTCATGCGAGCTCTGGCGGCGGAGACCTTAAAGAATCTGCCAACCGATAGAGCTATAAGTCTTCTGGATTATCTGCCGCGGGAAAATCTTATAAGAAATTCAGAGCGTCTGATTCGCGGTCCATACGCCCTTCAGCCGATCTTCACTTTCGGGGAAGGCGATATTCTGCAGCTTGAGGGAAAGGTATTCGGAGTGGTCGGCAGTTACCGGGATGAGGCGGGCGGCATTTTTACCCGGATCATAATTCCGTATCCTGATGAGCAGCGCGCCGGAAAAGCTATGGAACATCTCCAGCAGAATTTTGATCCCTATCATAAAATTATTGAAAGCTCGCCCTCCGGCTTCATCTTTATCGATTATCAGCAAAAATATGGGCTGGTTAAATTGAATGGTCAGGTAATGGAGATCCTTATCAATCTTGATAGAAAGCCCGAAAATATCTTAGAAGCCAGAAGATTGCCCCTGACTGTACAAGACCATCCCGGGCGAAGAAAATAAATTCTTAAATTTCCCCATACCGATCGCTGGCTTCGGGATAAAAACTTCTGATCAGTGCTTCAAGATATGCTGAAAGCAACCATTTCAGCTGAATGAACGGTGTTGTCCGTATTAAACCTGACGCGCCATGTTCCTGAGTCTCCAACACACGGGCCTGGAAAGCATCCAAATTCTATGATATATCGCGATTCATCCAGTTTGAGAACTCTTAGTATATAGCCACTTTCCGAAGAAAATATTTCGTGAAGGGATTGATTCTTGTCGAGCTTCTGGTTAATCAATTCAACAGCCAGCGGTTTTATGAAGCCACCGCTTCCGTGATTTGCGTTTACGAATCTTAAAAAATTAATCAGCCTCTCATCACCGAGTAATTTTCTGGCCTCTCTTACAGAATAAGGTATTGCCATTTATTTTTTCTCTCCTCCCTATTTGATTTTAGTCTGAATTTAGCCGAGAGAAAAAACATAAAGCCTATTTCTGGCTTTTAAAGATAATCGGTTCTTACCTTTCATATTGTTTTCCTCCCTCGTTGCTATAAAAAATAAAATATAAGCTTTAAAAATGTCAAATTCGGCAGAAATTACAGACGGACGAAATTTTGCCTTCCCGGCCGGAAGAATTTTTTAGTTGACACTCCTGGCCGGTTGTATTCTAATCCTTCCCATAGGGGCAAATAATATTGAAATTCAGGGGCTCCGCAGCTGCTCAACTCCATCATTACTCAACGAGTCATTTTATCCGTTTCGCATAGATAATTTTCTCTACGGAGGGAAATTATGGTTGAAGGAATGCTTCCCATTACCCACAGGCGACGGGCGGTACTTTCGGTAAAAGTTTTTCCGGAGCGACTGCGCCAGATTGTGGCTGTCGTCTGTGTGTTTCTTCTGATTCAGATCCTATGGACGCCTCTTCAGGGCCGACCGGCTGGAAAACAGATGCAGTTGATGCAGAAAGCAACACCACTTCAACCCCGAACAGTCACCAGCACCTTAGCTTTTTCCATCACCGGTGCTACTGAGGCCACATTCAGCCTGACCATCGGCTCTCCGGGCAAGATCCGGGTTACTGCCACCTGGAGCGGAACCGCCGGTTCGCTGGCTTTGATCCTGAACGGGCCGGGGCAAACGCAGTATTATGCTCGCCAGGACGGAAGCAGCCCTTTAAGCCTGGAATTTAACCCGACCGAGGAATTGCTGAACAAAGGGAGCGACTGGAAAATAAGCATAGTAAGTTTTAAGTCCGATGTCTCAGCTCAGGGGAACGTTGTCTTTCGTCTGCCTTCTGGCTCTTCGGTTAAACAACTCTCAGGCCAGGTGGAAGCAGCCGGCCGGCAGGCGGCCACCGCCGTTGCCGAAGCCAAACCTTCAGCCACCTCCAAAACTGCCACTGCCGAAGGGACCCAGACCGCTTCGGCCAGAGAAACAACCGCCAGACCGAAGCCCAGCCTTAAAGACCTCCTGAGCAAAGCCAGAGAGGAAAAAAAGCCGGCTGAAACCAAACCAGCCGAGCCCGCACCCGGCCCAACCGAAGATTTAAGCCAGCTCCAGAAAGAAATCGAAGCCGGCATCCAGCGTATTACCCGCGAGACGCCGCTCGGCGGGGTGGTGGTGCCGCTTTTCTTTAAGTACCTGGAAGAAGCCGCCGATAACCCGCGACTGGTGCGCGAATTTTTCCGCAATTCAGCCCACAGAACAACTCAGAACGAAGCTGACCTGACTCTCCTTATGCAGCGGCCGGCCAGAGCTTACCGCCAGATTCCGCGCGATTTCAAAGCCCGTTATCTTCATCCAGCCCTGGTGGACCTGAAAAAAGGGGCTCGCGTTAACCTCAAACAGCTCGGTCCGGAAATGGTGCAAAAGCTCAACCCAAATTTAGAACGCCAGGTTAAACAGATTATCCGGGAATCGTTTTCGGGCCGCTACCTTCTGACCGAAGAGCAGGTTCTGGCCGGGCAAAAAATGGCTCCGTTGGCCGGAATGCAGAAAATCTCTACCCGGCAGAAGGTTGTCCGCTCGCAGACGCAGGTCAGCCGTCCGGCTGCCCAGGCGATTTCAGCTCCAATCCAGCAGCTCTCCGCCAGACCCACCGAGATCGAACTCGGCAACCTCAGACAGGCCCTGCAGCAGGTTGGCGCTCAGATCCCCGATACCCTCGCCAGGGGCTCTCTGGTTCACGGCGTGCTTAAGGCAGCGGGGGCAGAGGCTTCGCTTCGCCAGATAGAAGGGCGCAAGTTTGAAACGGATTATTTCCGCTATCTCGTCACTCTCGACTGGTTTCGTTGCCTTGACAAGAACGAGCGAAGCAACGATGAACCTTACTTCGGCGTTCTGACCACCCTGCCTCAGTTTGACCCGGGCGACACGAATTATTTCAGGTTTCTCAAAGACGGCTGTCTCAATCGAGTGGACTCTTACGTTACCCGGACCTACGGCGGAGTCAAAAAGAATACCGACCATGGAATTAAAGGCGACGACCGGATCGTCTTTGATTACCTGAACTTTAACAGCCCGGTTTCCTTTACCATAGACCTCTGGGAGGAGGATTACAGCAAGGGCGCGATGTCGGATGCCTTCCGGAATATGGCCATCGACATCATGCTCAAGATTAAGAATGATATCAAGGCCGCCGTCCTGAGCCAGATTCAGGCTTATATTGCCGACGCCGTTCTGAGTTCCAGCGGAGTGAGCTCCTCGGGAGCGATGCAGTTGCTCGACCAGATTTTCACCGGCAATTTGAGCCTGGCTGATTTTCAGCGGATGCTGTTTAACCTTTATTCCGGCCGGGCTTTTGATGCCAGCTGGTATTTAATTTATTTCCTGTTTTCCGGCGGCGACCTGATGCAGACCCTGGCCATGATCGGCGGCGGCTCGACGGTGGTCGGGGCGGTGCTGCTCGGTCTGGCCATTGTCGGTCCGGCTTTTTCCGATATGGTCAGTGCCTTCTCTTCCGGCGACGTTAATACCGGTCTGGTCAACCTGTTTAAGATCATCACCGTGGTGCCGCTTCTGGTTGATTTCTTCGGGACGATCATCAGATCGCTTATCAATCTGTTCAACATGATCATGGCTCTCATCGACCCGGATGATCATCTCGGTCAGAAAACCATAACCATTCAACAGACTTCCGCCAGCTGGCGAAATGATGCCGCCGAGGGAGCCTGGCAGTCGAGAGACTTTGTCGGGATGCCTGTTAATCAAGCCGACGCTTATTTTGCCAGGCGCGGCTACGGACCGACCAGGCTGAATAACTCTCTCATCGAAAACAACCTTTTCTGGGTTCCCTGCTTCACGATAAAGGGCGGCGATGCCGAGTATATTGTCTATTACGAGGTTTTCCGGGAAAAAGCCGGCGGCCGGACCACCTTCGGATTTTATTTTCCGGACCAGCCCAGGTACAACGCTAAGAATTTCAGGTATCAGAGCAAATCTTCAGCCGGTGCCTGGTGGCAGAACATTCTCAGAGTTTCGGTGATGAGTCTGAATACGGAGGAAATGCCTCTGGTGTTTATCACCGATAAAAAGACCGGCCGGACCTATACCAGCCTTGATTCGGGCAATGTTTTTGAATTTGAAGTCAGCCAGGGCGCTGAATACGACATCTGGGTAATGAAGCTAAGCGGAGGAGAGATGGCCGGTTATCTTTCGATCTATGAAGGGCCGACCATAGAAGTCAAATGCCCCGAAGCCAGAATCAGCAACGGCGGAGGAGCCGGCCAGCCGCCCGGTTCCCGCCGGACCCAGTTAAAGTAGATCCAGTTCAGATTTTTGAGAACGGCCCTGTTAAAAACAGGCTTAGCATAGATTCTGCCCCGGATATGCCCGGCTATCTGCCTGTAATCGGATTGATAACCTTTCGGCCGGCCCGATTATTATCCGGCTCTGTTTTTTATACTTATTAACTTTTTAGCTTTTGACTTTTTTGTACCCGGCCGGCGGCTCATAGGTTCCTTCGGTAGCGGCCGCTTCCTTGAATTCAAGAAGTTCGGTGCTGGATTTAATTTCGGTGTTCATGGCTTTGGTGGTATTCAACTGGAGGACGATAACCCCCTTAATTTTGGACATTTCCTGGTAAATCTTGTCTATCATTTTTTCAAAGTCCGGGCTTCCGGCCATCATGGCATTGGTCAGCATCAGATAGCTCTTCCAGTCTATCTTCAGCTCCTCTGTGGCCCAGGCTTCAGATTTAACATCACCCATGGCCATGGTGGTATCAATAAGGTATTTACGGCAATTCCAGCTGCCGACTTTCTGCTTTTCATTGGTCGGAGTTACCTTAACTTCCATGCTCTCGGCGAAAGCCTCAGCCATTTCCTGAGCCAGGGCGGCAGCTTCTTCAGCCTCTTTTCCCTTGCCGGCCACATTTTCATCGATCATCTTTTTGATGTTGAGGGGCATCTCCTGATAGGTCTTTTTCTTGTGGTCGATTTTGTAAAGAAGCCCCTTGTCCATCCTCATAATGGTAGTTTTCTGGTCGCCGGTATCGCTCCTGGACCTGTCCTTGCCTATCCAGGTAACTGTGATTTCATCCCTGGCCGGCTTGGTCATGCCCATCATGGTCAGGGCGTCGGTGTGAGTCTTCTGTTTCATGTAAATGTCGGCCCAGAGGTTGACCGAAGCCAGAAGCAAAAAGCAAACCGTAATTACTGTCAGTAACCTGATTCTTTTCCTTTTCACGCTATCCTCCTTTTTATTCTTTATAAGTTTAACCAGGCGTCGGGCGCTGGATACTTTTTTGTTGGCGCTCTTACTGAATTGTGACCCAGGTTTCGGCCGCAGCTTTTTTGTCGGAATTAGCATCGTAAACGGTAGTGATGATCTTGTACCTGCCAGCGGGCAGACCGCTGAAGTTGTAATTAAAGGTTATGGCCACTTCTTTATTAGGATGCCAGGATTTAAAAGGCAAGTCGGCGAACCTCTCCTGGCCGCCCAGAATTTCGCCATTTTCAGCCACCAGTTGAAAATCAGCCAGGAACCGGAACTCGTAGAATCCGGCCTCATTCATAATGATGTTGTATCCCGATGGCTCCAGGTAGAGATAAATGGTTTCACCTTCTGAATACACATCGTCTTCTTCCGGTTCATAAACACCGTAGGTGTTATTCTGTCCTTTCACCAGTCTGACGTTGGCCAGAAGCAACGGTGCCTCCTCCCAGATTTTATCTCTGATGGCGTTGACTTTCTCCAGAGCTTTGAAGTGGTCGCTTTCTTTTAAGTCCTCCAGAAGAGATTTAAATAAAGAATTGTATACCTCGGTGGCTGAATCTGAAGCCGCTGCTTCAGTTTCAGCTTTTTCCGGGGGGGTTTCTGATTTCCTGGAGCAGCTTGAGAAGAGAAAAAAGATAAGGAAAAACAGGAATGCTACCAGAAGAAACCTTCGCATATTTTCCCTCCTTCCTGTGCGGGCTTTTTTTAACCTTATACAACAAATTTCTTTTTCAAGTCAAATCTCTGGCCTGATGACTGCCCTCAGGGAAGAAAGGCGCATTCGGTCCTCACGAAATTTAGTTTGAAAAAGGCAGGGGGTTGGT
>CAZDZU010000016.1:0-13793 GCA_964509995.1 uncultured Eubacteriales bacterium
TTTCGCAGCTCGTCGAGGCGGACCTCGGCGCCGCCGCGCTCCTTGCTGAGCTGGTTGATGGTACTCCAAACATTGACTTTCATTACCAGGTTTATCCTTCACCCGCATAAAACGGATATGAATTATATCTTAAAAGGGGAAAGGTTGCAATTAAGACGGAAAAGGTGAGGGGTCAAATTGAAAGAAGATGACCCTCTCACCGTTTCCCCGGGTCCTCTCTCCATCCGCTTCAATCCCGGTGGCAGTTCCTGAAAAGGAGATTCTTGTCGGAGAATCATTCGGCCAGTTCGCCGTGCAGGCTATAAGGTCCGCAACCGGTTATCCTGACCATCACCATCCGGTTGCTGACATCTTTCGCCGAACTGAAGTTTACCACCTGATAGCCTTCGTTCCGGCCGGCATAGAGGTTGCCCTTTTTGCTGGCTCCCAGGCAGAGCACCCGGATGGTCTGACCGAGCAGGCTGCGGTTCAGCTCCAGCTGAATTTCTTTCTGTCTGGTCTGCAGCCTGACCAGGCGCTCTATCTTCACCTCCTCGGGCACGTCGTCCTTTAGTTTAGCGGCTGCCGTCCTCGGCCTGGGAGAATAACGGAAGGAAAAAATATTGGTAAATCTAACTCTTTCCAGCAGCTCCATCGTCTGCCCGAAGTCCTCCTCGGTTTCGGAAGGGAAGCCGACAATGATATCGGTGCTCAGGCTGATATCAGGAAGACGGGATTTCAAACGGTCAATCTTTTCCAGGTATTCGGCCCTGGAGTACTTCCGGTTCATCATTTCCAGAATACGGTCAGAGCCCGACTGCAACGGCAGATGAAGTTGATGACAGACTTTCCTCACTGAAGCCATGGCCCCGATTAGCTCCGGCCCGAAGTCCCTCGGATGTGAAGTTAGGAATCGAATCCATTCTATTCCTTCAATGTCCGCCACCTTTGCCAGCAACTCCGGCAGGCTGGCGCCGCTTTCCGGGTCGCGGTAGGAATTGACGTTCTGGCCGAGGAGCTGAATTTCAAGATAACCCCGCTCGGCCAGAGACCAGATTTCTTCCAGGATCGAGCGCAGCGGTCTGTATTTTTCCCGGCCCCGCACATAGGGGACGACACAGAAGGTGCAGAAGTTGTTGCAGCCTTCCATGATGGTTACATAGGCTGAAACCCGGCTGTCACGGGCTTCCGGGACAATCGGCAGGCTGGTCCATTCTTTTCCCCAGGCGGTAAGCACCCGCCTCTCTTCCCCGACATTCCTCAAAAGCACAGGCAGATCCTGATACTGATGCGGTCCAGCCACCAGGTCCAGATAGGGAAATTTCTTAAGAAGCTTTTCCCGGTAGAGCTGGGCCACGCAGCCCAGGCAGGCAATAATCGAACCGCGCTTTTCTTTCCGCTCCCTGAGCCGGCCCAGATAGGAGAAAAGCTTTTCCACCGACTTCTCCCTGACGGCACAGGTATTGACCAGGATGAAATCGCAGTCTTCGGGGCGCCAGGCCGGTCTGGCCCCCGCGGCCAGCAGCAGGCTGGCCAGATGTTCGGAGTCGTTGACATTCATCTGGCAGCCAAAAGTATGTATGTAAAAAGTCTTTCCGTCCAGCATCAGCTCACCGGTCTTTTCCATCGTTTGAATAATTATTATAGCTGAAATCTGTCCGCCTGGTTATGGGGTTCTATCTAACCTGAATTACGAGCCGGCCAGCAGGCCAGAAAAAGGTTCGGGAAAGAGGGGGGAAAATACTGACAGCAGCCTGAACCGCTCCTTCCGGAACAAAAGACAGAACCCGGCAGCAAGGCTCAGTTTCGGGAAGCGTTCTGCTCCAGGAGTTCTCTGGCCATCTGCAGACTGGCTTCGGTCAGCCTGGTGCCGGCAATCAGACGGGCAATTTCTTCCGGCCGCTCCCTGTCCTTTAGTTTTCTCACCAGGGTAAACGTCCGGTCTTTTTCGGTCTTTTTCTCGATCCTGAAATGATGACCGGCCGCCGAAGCAATCTGGGGGAGGTGAGTGATGCAGAGCACCTGGTGGCGCCGGGCCAGCTGTTGCAGCTTCCTGGCGACAAAGTCGGCCGTCTTGCCACCGATACCAGAATCAATTTCGTCAAAAATCAGCGTCCGGCCTTTTTCCGTTTCTTTACCCAGCGATTTGAAAGCCAGCATGATTCGCGATAGCTCTCCGCCCGAGGCTATCCGGCGCAGTGGCCGCAGTTCTTCCCCCGGGTTGGGGGAGAGGATGAACTCCAGCTCCTCGGCTCCCAGGTCGCGGATGGTGGACGGGTCCTCAAGCGACGGAGAAAGCGGACGGAATTCAACCCTGAAGCGGGCTCTGGTCATGGCCAGCTGGCCCAGCTCTTTGACGATCAGCTGTTCCAGTTCAGCGGCCCTTTCTTTCCGCAGCCGGCTGAGCTGGCCGCATAGCTGGCGGTAATCTTCAAAAGCAGCTCTGATTTCCCGATCCAGGTCGGAGAGCTTTTCCTCGCTGGTTTCCAGCTCTTCCTTTTCCTTTCTGATGCTTTCCAAATAACCCAGAATCTCTTCAATGCTGGAGCCGTATTTTCTCTTCAGCTTTTCAAGCTGACTCAGCCGTTCTTCGATTTCTTCCAGTCTTTCGGGCGAGGAGGAGTATTTATCGCGGAGGTCAATCAGGTTTCCGACCAGTTCTTTTAAGAAAATATTGAAATCGGCCAGCTGCCCCCGGTTTCCTTCCAGCTCGGGGAAGAAATTCTGGAGCTCCTGGACAATGTTCTCCACCCGCTTGACTCCGGTCATCAGCGATTCTTCGCTCTCGTAGGCAATATCTATGGCCTGGTTGACCAGAATGGCGATTTTTTCCGAGTTCTTCAGAATGGCCCGCTCCTGCAGAAGTTCCTCGTCCTCGCCGGGGCGCAGTTCGGCCTGCTCAATTTCTTTGAGCTGGAAAGTTATGAAATCCAGCCGCTGGGCCCTCTCCTTCTGGCGGGCGGTTAGAGCTTCCTTTTCCCGGATGAGAGCTCTGACCCGGGCCGCTGCCTGACGGACCCGTTCTCCGAGCTCACCGGCCTCGGCAAAGTCATCCAGGAATTTCAGGTGGTTGGATGTATCCAGCAGAAAGATGTGGTCGTTCTGGCCGTAAATGTCAATCAGCAGTTCGCCCAGTTCCTTCAGTTTCTTGAGCGGGACCAGCAGCCCGTTGAGGTAAGATTTGCTCAGTCCCTGGCTTGAGATTATTCTCTGCAGGAAAAGCCGGTTGCCGTCTTCAAGCTCCAGACCTTCCGGCAGAGACTTCCTGTCTGTGACTTCAAACACAGCTTCAATCGAAGCTTCTTCTTTTCCGGTGCGGATGAGGTCAGGCTGGGCTTTTTCTCCCAGCAGCAGCTTCAGGGCGTCTATGATTATGGATTTTCCGGCGCCGGTTTCCCCGGTGAGGATGGTGAAGCCGGACTCCAGCTGGAGCTCCAGCTCTTCAATGGTGGCCAGATTCTTAATTCTCAGGTAGCGAATCATCCTTCAGCCAAAACCGGAGGCGTCCGATTTTTTATTTTACTATCTTGAACGGCGAGAGAGCCCGTTCGGTGTTAATCCGGCCGTAGCCGGCATAATCGTCCCGGCCGGCGGCCTCGATGTCGTCGGGTGTGTATTTTATTAGCTTCATTATGTCTCCGGGATTCAGCCAGGGCTTGCCGGACTTGATCAGGGCGGCAAAGCCAGCCACGTGCGGCGCGGCCATCGAAGTTCCGGTGGCAAAAGCATAGGGCAGGTAACCCGGTTCGGTCAGGGCTACCGGAATGGTGCTGAGCACCCAGACTCCTGGAGCGGCCACGTCCACTTCCGGTCCGCTGTTGCTGAAATCGGCTATTTCGTCGTTATAATCGCTGGCGGCCACTGCCAGGCAGAATTCGTCGTAGGCGGCCGGGTAAAGGACTCCAGCCAGTCCGTCATTTCCGCTGGCGGCCACCAGCACGATCCCTTTATTAAAAGCATATTCCAGAGCCGCTTCCAGGGAGGAAGCAGGTTCTTCGCCGCCGACGCTCATGTTGATCACACCGACTCTGGCCTGGCCGGAAGTATAATCGGCAGCCCAGATGAGAGCTTCGATCAGGTCGGAATAGTCGCCCTCGCCTTCAGCTGAAATTATTTTGCCAGGAAGAAGACGGCAGTTCCAGGCTACGCCGGCAATACCCTCGGTGTTGTTGGTGGCCGCGGCGATTATTCCGGCCACGTGAGTTCCATGCCAGTGGTCGTCCATGGCATCGTTATCGTCATTAACAAAATCCTTGCCGGTTGAAATAACCTTGCTGGCCAGGTCCGGATGGGTGTAATCGATTCCGGAATCGAGGACGGCGATCAGCAGGTCGGGGTCGCCCTTGGCAAAATCCCAGGCTCCGGTGGCTTTAATGTCAGCCCGGTTCTTCCCGGTCGGGCTGCCCGGAATCTGCAGGGTCCCGCCAGGATTAAAAAGCGCATACTGATAGCGGAATAATTGATCATTCGGTTGAGCGGCCAGGCGCAGCCTGTAGTCCGGCTCGGCGTAGAGAACATCCGGGTTGGCCTTGAGAGCGGCCAGAGTGTCTTCGACCGTGGCCCCTTCACCCACCTTCACGACGTAGACGTTTATCTTCGGAATGAGCTTGTAATCTCGTGGCTGATAAGCCCGGAGAATACTTTCGGTCGACTGAACAGATAACTCCGGTTTGAACCTGACCAGGATTTTCTCCGCCGAGTACTTCGGCCGTCCGGGCAGGGCGGGCTGCTGGCTGATGGCTTTTATTTTTACCGGCGGGGTCTGGTTCAACCTTGACTTCAGGGCTTCTTCCAGCCGGCTGGAAGTCTTCTGGCTGGAGGTGCCCAGCCTGTCCTTAATTTTATTCTGGGCCTCAATCTGATTGACGATAATAACCATTGCCAGGACCAGCAGCACCGATATCGCTATCGGCAAATACCGGAATTTTTTCTTGAGGTTAATTTTGGCCATCTCTGTCCTCCCTTCCAGACCTTAGAAACCGTAGTATATGCTCAAACCGCCGCCGATTCCGGTCCTGGAGCCGGGAAAGATTCTGACCTTAGGGACCAGGGTGATCTTGTCGACCAAAAAGAAGCTCCAGCCGGCGGTTATGGAGACATAGCTGACGCCTTTAAGGTTCACACTCTGTTCACCTTCGAGGTCTTCTATCTTTTCTTTCATCTTGAACTTACCCCAGAAATAGGAACCGGCGACTTCCAGGAAGGGCTGGCTGCCTTCCAGGGCGTCGTAGGTGACTCTGAGTCCGCCACTCGCCTGAGACCAGGACGGGGTGGCGGTGGCGGTTGCGGGGACAACCAGTCCTGAAAGTGCAAATTCCTTCTTGAATCCCAGGTAAGAAGAGAATTCAGCCATGAGTCCGAAATTGAAGTCCGAAGCAGGAAGAAGTCTGGCCTCGGCCCGGGCGCCAAAAAGAAGGCCGGTGATGCTTCCCCCCTGGTATTGAAGGGTCAGGGGCAACTGGTCGAACACTACGCCGTTGGGCCTTGGCAAACCCAGTCCGCCAAAAAAGCTCAGGTTAAAGAGATTACCAAGGTTGCGGGCCCTGAGCTCGAACATCAGGTTGGTAGATTTTAGGGTGGTAGTCTGGTCAGACCATTTTATCCCCCGGGAGAACAGTTCTCCCGTAAGGCCGAATTCCCAGACCGGTTTTTGCTGTTCCCGGGCTTGAAGCGCTGGTCCGGCGGCCAGAAGCAGAGACCAGGTCAGGCCGATGATCAGAATTGCGGCCAGCCTTTTTGCCTTTCCGGCTCTTTCTTTCATCGCATCCTCCCTTATTTTGTGGGCTTCGTCGATGGCGCGGTCTTAGCCGCTTCAGTTTTTTTAAGCTGCTCGATTAATTTTATTCTTTTCTGAGCCTGCTTGACAAACTTGCTCTTTGAATAGTCCGAGATCAGCTTGGTGAAATAGGGCAGGCCCTCGTCATATTTTTTTGCCTTGAAATAACAATCGGCGATGTAGAAATAAACGGCATCCAGGCGCGGAAAGTCCGGATAGGTGGTGATGATGGGCTGGAGCCGGTTGAGTGCAGCCCGGTAGGACCTGGCTTTGTAATAGTATTCGCCGATCAGGAGTTCATGGGCTGCCAGCCGGTTTTCGCAGTCTTTGATTTTTTCTGCCGCCTGAGCGGCATATTCGCTGCTGGGATAATTGGCCACAACTTTCTTGAATTCGTTCAGCGCCTGGTTGGTCTTGGTCTGATCCCGCCCGGGCTTCAGAATGTTCTTGTAATAGGTCATGGCAATCTGGAACTGACAGTAGGGGACTGAGGGGCTGGTCGGATAAAGGCTCATGAATTCCCGGTATTCGGCCGCCGCCAGTATCAGGTTAGCTTCGTCGCCCTTGCTGAAGTAGGTGTCGGCGATCAACAGTTTGCCCCTCTGGGCATAGAAACTGCGGGGAAAAGAATCCATCAACTGCCTGAGGAACAGCAGGCCCTTTTCAAAATCCTTCTTGATATAGGTTTCTCCCAGCTTGTAGAGCGATTCATCCGAGGCCAGAGTTTCCTGGGGCAGTGATTCCAGGGTTAGAGGCTTCTTGCGGCAGCCGGTGGAACCGAAAGCGATGATGACCAGCGACAGGAGCAGGCCGAGAATTAGTTTTTTATTCATCTTTACAACCTCAATTCCGTTCATTTTTTGCGGCTGTATTTCTGGTTGAATTCTGCAGCCACAGCCTTCATCTTGCGAATTTCGGCCACCGGGTCTGCGGGCCCATAGACCGAGGAACCGCAGATGGCGATATTCATACCCAGCTCAAACAGAGCGCCCAGGTTGTCCAGCTTGACTCCACCATCGACGGCAATCAGGACGGGCAGCCCTTTTTCCGAGATTTGCCGGCTCAGCCGCTGAATCTTGTTCCTGGTGGCCGGAATGAATTTCTGTCCGCCCCAGCCGGGGTTGACTGTCATGATGACCACGAAATCCAGGTCTTCCAGAACCTCGCTCAGCAATTCAGCCGGGGTGGCCGGGTTGAGGGCCAGTCCGGCCTTTCGCCCTGCTTCCTTGATTGTGGACAGGTCTTTGTGGACATGGCGGGAGGCTTCCAGATGGAACGACAGCCAGTCGGCGCCGGCTTCCAGGAACTGCGGTATCATTCTGGCCGGATTATCCACCATCAGATGGACGTTAAGCGGCAGCCTGGTTTTCTCACGCAGGCTGGCGACCAGCTGGTGGCCGAAAGTGATGTTGGGCACAAAATGTCCGTCCATGACGTCCAGGTGGACCATATCGGCCTGACCCTGTTCGGCCAGGACCACAGCTTCGGCCAGACGGGAAAAATCGGCGGAGAGAATAGAGGGAGCTATATAATACATTTAACGGCTGACCTCCAGGCTGATGGGATTTCGTTTCTGGATAGGATAGCCACCGGGCGGGTTCTGCCTGATGATGACCCCTTTTTCCAGACCCGGATAATAAACATGCCTGATGTCCTCGACCTTGAAGCCGGCCTGCTGCAGCCAGGCGGTCGCCCGGTCAACTTTGCGGCCGATGAGGTCGGGCATCAGGTAGCTGGTTTCAGGTTCTCCCTGGCTGACCAGGAAACCGACCGGATGGTTTCTTTCCACCACGGTCTCGGCCGGCGGGTCCTGGGCAATTATTCTTCCAGCGGGGTAACGCCGGCTGTGAATCTGCGACAGCGGTCCCCGGGACAGGCCCTTCTGCCTCATGTCGAGAGTTGATTGTTCGAGGCTCTTGCCGGCGTACAGAGGAACAGTAACCGATTCGCTGCCAGAGCTGACCACCACCTGAATCTGACGGTTGACCTTGAGACGCGAACCGGAGGCCGGGTCCTGGCTGATGATGCGCCCGCGGCCGACTTCTTCCGAAAACTGGTAGCCGGAAATAGCCAGACCGAGGTCTCTTTTCTGGAGTTCCTGACGGGCCTGGTCTACGGTTTTTCCGGCAATGTCCGGAACATAGACCATCTCGTCGCTCAGAATTATCTGGGAAGAAATGACTGCGCCCCCGAAGAAGAAGATTAAGACCAGCAGGAGAATGTTGATCAGGTCCAGATACCAGTAGCTTTTATCGCCGGCCATAGGTTCTTGCAGTTAAGCTCTATCCGTTCAAAAATTACAGCTTTATTAATATCACATATCATAATACGAGTAAATAAGGATTGCGTTGCAGGACAGGAGGAAGAGCGGCGGTCAGCGACCGTTTACTGGCAGCCTTCCGGTTGTGAGTTTGACCGCTTGGGTTTATAATTGTTAGACCCGGGTTGAGCCTTCGGCCCCGGCCCGGGCAGTACTGACATATGAATGATTATTCATATATTATAAAAGGAGCAAAGAAAGAATGAAGGCTTTCTCAGAGTTCAGGAGCGATACAGTCACCAGGCCGACCGAGGAAATGCGGCGGGCGATGATGGAAGCTGAAGGCGGCGACGATGTTCTGGGCGACGACCCGACCGTCCAGAAGCTGGAAGAGCTGGCTGCCTCAATAATGGGAAAGGAAGCAGGATTGTTCGTCCCTTCCGGAACGATGGGCAACTCCATCGCCGTCAAGATGTGGACCCGGGAGCTGGAAGAGGTCATCGTCGAAGAAAAATCACACATCTACAATATGGAATCAACCCACATGACCCTGATTTCCAGAGTGACCCCGAGGCCGCTGCCCTCGAAACGGGGGTGCCTGGATCCGGAGCTGGTGAGAAAGCATGTCCGACTGCCCTCGGTTCATACACCGCGGACTTCCCTGATCTGTCTGGAGAACACCCACAACAACTGGGGCGGGGCGGTGCTGCCGCTTGAAAACTTTGCGGCCATCAGGAAGATTGCCGATGAATTCGGACTCCGGGTTCATCTGGATGGGGCCAGGATTTTTAACGCCAGCCTGGCTTCCGGAGTTCCGGTTAAGGAATACGCCAGGCATTGCGATTCGCTGATGTTCTGTCTCAGTAAGGGGTTATCATCGCCCGTCGGTTCGATGCTGGTCTCCGACCGCCAGACCATAGATTACGCCCGGCGTCTGCGGAAAGCCCTGGGCGGCGGCCTGAGGCAGGTGGGCGTGCTGGCCGCCTGCGGAATAATTTCTCTGACCCGGATGGTCGATCGACTGAAAGAAGATCACGCCCGGGCGAAACGTCTGGCCCAGGCTATTTATGACCTGCCCGGAATAACCCTCAATCCCGACGAGGTGGAGACCAATATCATTATCTTTTACTTTAACCACCCCCGTCTGACCATCCCCGAACTGGTCAACCGCCTGAAGGAGAAAGGCATTCTTTGCCTGGCCGTTTTCGGTGGAGTCAGACTGGTCACGCACAAGGACGTTGATGACGAGGATGTTGAGCGGGCTATCAGGGCTTTCCGGGAAATTCTGGCCAGTTGAGACCAGTAAATAATGGAGAGAGTTCTTCTCTTTTAACGGCGATAGAAAAAAAGGAATGGAAATCTCAAGCTTTTTTTAGCCGGCCAGAGGGGTAGGTTTCCGGCCCGGCGACCGCGGGGTCGCTACTGTCTGGCCTGAAAATAAGGAGTGAATTATGAGCGGTAAGAAGCTGGTAATAATCGGCGGAGGTCCGGGCGGCTATCTGGCCGCGCTCCGGGCTGCTCAGCTCGACCTTGAGGTCACCCTGATTGAAGAGAACAGGGTGGGCGGAATCTGCATTAATGTCGGTTGCATCCCGACCAAGTATCTGACTCACCAGAGTGCCATCTATCAGCAATTAAAAATCAGTAAGAACCTGGAGGGCCCTCTGTCAGAGGTCAGACTGAACTGGTCAAGAGTCCAGCAGGGAAGACAGATGGTTGTCGACCGGCTGGTCAAGGGGCTGGAATTCCTGCTCAGCCGGAACAGGGTTCAGGTCATAAAGGGAAAGGCCAGATTGACCGGCCCCGGGCGAATCAGTGTCAGAACGGCTGCTGAAGAAATGACTTTGGAAGCAGATAAAGTCATTCTGGCTGCCGGAAGCCGTCCTGCCGATTTCCCCTTTCTGAGATTTGATGGCCAGCGGGTGATCTCCAGCACCGAAGCCCTGTCGCTGCCCGAGCCGCCAAGGAGCCTGCTGGTGGTCGGAGCCGGGGCCATCGGTCTGGAACTGGGTTCAGTTTATCAGAGAGTCGGAACCGAGGTTACCGTTCTGGAAATAATGCCGACCATTCTGCCGGGAACGGACCGGGTTTCAGCTGAGAGGCTGGAGAGAATTCTTAAGAAGCAGGGATTAAAGATTCATACCAGCCTGAAGATTGAATCCGCGGAGATCAACGATAACCTGGTGAAACTCAGAGGGCAGTCTCTGGTCGACCAGAAACCGTTTGAATTCTCCGCAGAAAAAGTGCTGATTGCCGCCGGCCGCAAACCCAACGTAGAAGACCTGGTCTGGGGGGCAGGACTCCTCCGGCTGCAGAAGGGCAATTTTATTGAGGTTGATGACAGTTGCCTGACATCAATTCCTGATGTCTTTGCAATTGGAGATCTGGTAGGGGGCAAGTTGCTGGCCCACAAAGCCTACCATGAGGCAATCGTGGCCGCTGAAAACGCCGCCGGTCACCAGGCCAGACTTAATTACAGCGCCGTCCCGACAGCCATCTTCACCGAGCCGGAGCTGGCCACAGTTGGCCTCTCCCAGGAAGAAGCTCAGGCCCTCAATATAGAAATAAAGGTTGGGGAGTTTCCTCTCCAGGCCAACGGTCGGGCTCTGACCCTGGATAGCTATGAGGGTCTGGTCCGGGTGGTGGCTGATAAAAAGACCGACCGGGTCCTCGGGGCTCATTTGCTGGCTCCCCACGCCAGCGAGATGATTCCGGTGCTGACCATGGCCGTCGCCCGCCGCCTGACGCTCAAGGACCTTGATTCCATAATCTATATTCACCCGACCATTTCCGAATCGATACCCGAGGCAGCTCTCAGAGCTGATGGGCTGGCCCTGCACATTTTGAATCAATGATTTATTCCGGCCCGACCATGATTTTGCTGGAAAAGCGGGTTTCTGGAAACCGAAGTCCATGGCCCTTTTTTGCGGAGGCAATTAATTGCTGGCTGTAAAGGCAGGGGCTTGAGGCACCGGCGGCAACGTCTCAGGGATGAAATTTCAAAACTACTTTAAGTGTTCTCGGGTGCTTTTCAAAAGCATGCTTTTCTGCATATTTTGTTTGACTAAATCTGGCGATTATTTTATCATCACCTCTCAATAAAATCATTTTTGGAGGAAATAATGGAGAAAAAAGTAACCGTAGAAGAACTGCTGGCTAAAGCTGAACAGCCAGCAAAAGATGCTCTCCGACTGCACCCCTTTTATAAAGGAAAAGTTGGAGTTACCCTGAAATGCCGGGTGAGAAGCTTTAAGGACTTTGGCATCTGGTACACTCCTGGCGTGGCCGCTCCCTGCATGGAAATCAATAAAGACCCGGAAAAAGCTTACGAGATGACCAACAAGGGAAACTTTGTGGCCGTCGTTTCAGACGGTACCCGGGTGCTGGGACTGGGCGATATCGGTCCGGAAGCTGCTCTGCCGGTTATGGAAGGCAAGGCCCTGCTTTACAAATACCTGGGCGGCGTGGACGCTTTTCCGATCTGCCTGAGAGAAAAGGACCCCGATAAAATCATCTATATGGTTAAAGCTTTGCAGCCGACTTTTGGCGGCGTTAACCTGGAAGATATTTCCCACCCGAAATGTTTCCATATTCTGGATACCCTGAGGGCCGAGTGCGAAATTCCCATCTGGCACGACGACCAGCAGGGAACGGCCTGTGTGACTGTGGCCGGGCTGATAAATGCTCTTAAAATTGTCAACAAGAAAATGGGTGAGGTTAAAGTAACCGTCATCGGTTCTGGAGCCGCCGGCGTCGCTATCGCCCGGTTGTTGATTGCCGCCGGAGTCAATCCGGAAAACATGCTATCCGTTGATTCCAAAGGTATTCTGTCGAAAGATCGTGCCGACAGAGAAACCCTGCAGACCAAATTCAAAGAAAAATGGGACCTGTGCCTGAAAACCAATCCCAAGAACAAGCAGGGTGACTTGGCAGAGGCCATTAAGGGGGCGGATGTTCTGATCAGCGCCTCCGCTTCAGGCCCTGGAGTCATCAAACCCGAGTGGATCAAGACCATGGCCAGGGATGCAATAGTATTCGCGGAAGCCAATCCCATTCCGGAAATCTGGCCCTGGGAAGCCAAAGAAGCTGGAGCCAGGATCGTAGCCACCGGCCGTTCTGATTTCCCCAATCAGGTTAATAACTCCCTGGGGTTTCCTGGAATTTTCCGCGGCACTCTGGATGTCAGGGCCAGAACCATCACTGACGAGATGTGTATCGCCGCCGCCAACGAGCTGGCCAAGGTGGCTGAAGACCACGGACTGAGCGAAGAATACATAGTTCCCAATATGGACCAGTGGGAAGTCTTCCCCCGGGAGGCGGTAGCTGTCGGCCGCAAGGCAATCGAACAGGGTGTGGCCCGCAAGGACATCCCGGCTGAGGAGCTCTACAAGATGGCCGAGCAGACTATTCGCAAAGCCCGCGAGGAAATCCAGTACATGATGAAAGAAGGTTTCATCATCGACCCGGATAAGAAGTGAGCTGAACTGAAAATTAGCTATTTGAGGGCCCGGGCAGGCTGTCTGTCCGGGCCTTTTTATTTGGCTGATGAGGGGGCGGTGCGAATTACTCTTAGCCGCAGGCGGGGGTTTCTTTATTGCCGACCAGGGGCTGGTTGTCGAGTGGTTCTGATCGCTTGCCCTTAAATGCTAACCCTTAGCAAAAATATTAGAGAAATTTTTGCGCTTTATAAATTTGACAAAGCCCCTGCTTTGTGATATTGATTTAATCAATCTTCACCGGAAGGGTGAAGGGAATAAGGAGGTTCAAAATGAGTGGAGATGGAGAAAATTCTCTGCCAGACTTTTTAAGCCCTCCATAGTTTATCCGCACTAATAATTTATAATTTCCTGGCTGTTCTTGTTTGAAAGGAGACGGGAACAGGGGAAAGCCCCAGACTCTGAAAAATAAAATGGATAAGGCCATTTAATATATCAAAATTCATCAGAAAGGAGGAAAAAAGATGAAAAATCTGATGAAACTTTCGGTTCTCGGCCTTTTAGTCGTTTTTCTGTTTTCCAGCTGCGCCAAGCAGCCCACCCAGCAAATGGATGAAGCCAAGGCGGCCATAGACGCGGTGGTCCAGGCCGGCGGCAACATCTATGCCAAGGAAGAGATGAAGAAGCTGAATGACGACCTGCAGGCGGCCATGGATGAGGTTAATGCCCAGTCCAAGAAGCTGTTCAAGAAGTATGGCAAAGCCAAAGAGATGCTGGCCAAGGTCAAGACTGATGCTGAAGCTGTGAATGCTCTGATCCCCGCCAGAAAAGAAGAAGCCAAAAATGAAGCTCTGACTGCTCAGACTGAAGCCAAGACTGCGGTTGATGAAGCCAAGGCTCTTCTGGACAAGGCTCCCAAGGGCAAAGGTACCAAGGCTGATATCGAAGCCATGAAAGCTGACCTGGCTGGCCTCGAGACCCTGCTGACTGAAGTTCAGTCCGCCATCGACGGCGAGGATTACTTTGGCGCCAAGGATAAAGCCCTGTCCATCAAGGAAAAGGCTGCCGCCATCAGCGAGCAGATCAACGCTGCTATTGCCAAAGTCAAGAGATAAGCGTAGATTAAACCGGAACATTCCAAGCGGAGTTGAGTTGATTAGTGAAGATCAGAGGTGCGGGTGCAGCGCTGATAGCCTTATGCGCGCTTGGGTTGGTTGTTTTATCATCGCATTGTAAGACAGCACCGGCACCTTCAGAGGTGAATCAGGCTCTTCAACAGGAGCAGGACCTCTGGAGGGCCGGTGCTTCTATTTTTGCTCCTGAAGAATATGAAAAATACCGG
>CAZDZU010000017.1:0-13297 GCA_964509995.1 uncultured Eubacteriales bacterium
ACCATCTGGTCGCGGAAACTTTCCAGCCTCCTGGCCAGGCGGTTAAAAACTCTCTTCTCAGGCATCGAAAAACTCCTTCTTGTTTTGTTTGGTAACAGGACGATGATAACACCGGAGGCAACCCTAATTCAATAACAATTTGACCCCTCGGAAATCCGATCTTCTGCCAAACCCGGGCCCGGGCCTGTGAGCCTGATTCAGCGGTGAGGGCCTTCCTGTCCAGAAGGAATATACATAGTTACCGACCGGCTTGACTTAATACTGCAGGAGAATAAAATCTTGTTATAAATTCACCGTCCATTCTGACCACAGGCCCGGAGGTGTTTTTGAGCCTGGAAGGCAAGCCTGAAGTTTTATTTGTTGCCGGCTCGGGGGAGTTTGGCAGCGGCGAGTGCCAGATTATAGATTACCTCCTGACCCCGGAGGCCAAACCTTTCTCTTCCGAACTGATTTTTCCCGCCACCGGCCGACTGGTTTCCATGGCCGCCGGAGCCGGACTGCAGACCAGGGTGATTAAGGGTTATGATTATCTGACCGATTTTAAAGAACTCTGGCGGCAGCCGTTAGCCTGGGTTTATAACCTCAGCAGCTTTGTCAGGACTTCAGCGGTTATCAGAAAAAAGAAAGCCCGGCTGGTGGTCAGCCTGTCCTTCATCAACTGGACGGGTGCCCTGGCCGCCCGCCAGGAAGGGGTAAGCCATATCTGGATGATCAGAGAAGTGCTTTCCGGGAGAACTAACTGGTTGAACTTCTTCTGGGGCCAGTGGCTGGCCAGCCGCCTGGCCAATGACCTGTCGGTGAGGGTTCTTCTGGAATCATCTCTGGCGGCCGAGATGTTCAGGCGGAAAAGGACCAGGGAAAAATCCCTGGTTTTGCCTCCGGCCATTGATATCTCCAGGTTTGATGACCAGCTTGAGCAGAATGTCTCTGGCGACAGGCCGGGAGTTGCGGCCCTGTTTTTCAGCGGTCCTGATCTTAAAAGAGTCAGAGAAGCGGTTCGGGCCCTGAGCGAAGTAGTGGCCGGCAGGCGGGACGAAGCCGGTTCAATTGAGTCGGTTTCGATATTCTTCCCGGGTCTAAGCGAGAAAAGCCGTCGGCATCTTGAAGACAGTATCCGGAATGAGTCTGGGGGCAGCGGACTCGAACTGGAATTTCCCGATTTTCCCGGGCTCCAGGACGGGTGGAGAAATTTCCGGGTGGCCATAGTATTCCCGGGATTTGACCCACTGAGCCGGGTGGTCCTGGAGGCGGGACTGGCCCGGGTTCCGGTCATGGTGGAAAAAGGAGCCGCTTCCGAGCTCGTCATTCACGGGCGAACCGGTTTTGTTTTTGATTACCGCGATTATGCCTCGCTGGGAGCTTTTCTTCGGGTAATAACCAGGAACCCGGAGAGAGGGCGGCAGATGGGCCTGTCAGCCAGGGAACATGTGCTGAAACATTATAATCTGAACACCTGGAAGGCACGGTTTGAAGGGATAATAACCGAAGTTCTATTTTCCCCTGAGCGCTGAGATACCCACCCAGATATACTGCACTCCCGAAAGCACGGTGGCCAGGACGGTAAGGTCGTAAAGCCAGCCCAGCAGACCTATTTCCTTTTGCAGGAAATTGAAGAACAGCACACCCAGGACGGTCAGGACCTGGCAGACGGTGCTGGTTTTGCCCAGAAGCGTGGGCGGGAAACTCTTTTTTATTTTCAGGAAGTATAGTATGGCAGCCCCGATTACAATCAGCAGGTCCCGGCCCAGGACCACCCAGAACACCCGCCAGGGCATGGTGTTGGGATGGGCGAAGTCGGAGAGGCTCAACAGAAAAAAACTGCTGAAGATCAGGAGCTTATCGGCCAGCGGGTCGAGCCACAGCCCGGCCACTGAATGCTGGTGCCAGAGACGTGCGGCCAGCCCGTCGAGCACGTCAGTCAATCCAGCGCCCAGGAAAACCAGAAAGGCTTCGGTCTGCTTGTGCTTCAGGAGAAACATCACAAAAATCGGGACCAGGATAATTCTCAACAGAGTAAGATAGTTGGGGATGGTGCCGAAGTTTGATTTTAGCTCGACTGTCTGTCTGGCGGTTTCGTCCATCGGGTCGGCTGTCTTGTTCATTTCACCAAGTTTAACAGAATATCGGCAATTCTTAAAGCTTCAATTCCTGAAACCGGAAGGTCAGGGTTGAAACGTTTCTGGGCGCCCAGTTCCATCAGCTGGTAGGCGATCATATTGACCGCCGGCTGGTAGTAATAGTTATCGGCCGGCAGGTCGTTGATCTGGACTTTTTCCGGGGGGACTATGGGAACCAGTTTTTTCCCTTTTCCTTTCAGATAACTGATCAGCCGGGAGAGAGCATCGGCCAGTTCGGCTCTGGTTATCTGCCGGGTCGGTTCAAAAGTGTGGTTGTCGTATTTATCCATTAATTTAGCCGCCACGACCCTGATGATAAACCGGGAGGCCCAGCTGGTGGAAATATCAACGATGATCGGAGCAGAAAGAGTCTGGGGCAGAAACTGGTTGAACTTAACGGCCAGGATAGCTGCCAGATCCTGCCTGGTTATGGCCTGAGAACCGGCGATGTCGTTATACATGCTCGGCAGTTCGATTATCCCCAGGGAATTTTTCAGGTATTCAATTTTTTCCTGAACCTGTTTGTCTCCGGGAGACAGCTCTCTTAATTTTTCATAGATGTCCAGACTCTTTCCCAGGTCGTCGTTGGCTTCCAGGGTTTCGGCATATTCTTTAAGGACCTGCTTGTCCCGGGGCAACAGGCTGAACAGGGTCTGATAATGGGTCAGGGCCTGAGAGTATTTCTTTTCGCTGCGGTAAAGACGGGCCAGCTGGAGGTGAGCCTCGGCCAGGTCGGGCGAGTAAAAAAGAGCCTTGAGCAGAGCTTCCCGGGCCAGATCTGTCCGGTTCTGATTAAACCAGCTGCGAGCTTCCTGCATCAGGTCCCCGGTCATTCTGGAACGCAGGTCTTCATATCTGGGTTTGGCCCAGTTATGGTCCGGGATTTTTTTCAGGATTTCGCGCAGCTGCAGGAATTCTTTTTCCTGGTTGGTTTGCTGTTCGTAGATGATGGCCAGCCCGACGCGGGCGGAAATCAGTTCCTGGTTGAGTCTCAGAGCTTCCTGGAAGAAAGCTTCGGCCTCCGCCAGCTGCTGTTCATAGAGCCGGAGGTAACCTTCGCCCAGGTTGAAAAAGGCATTCTCGCGGGACAACCGGCCGAATTCTTTTCTGGCCCGGTCGATATTGCCCTGTTTCAGGCTTTTCCAGCCTTCCTCAAAAGCCAGTCTTTCATTCAAGCTCATCTGGGCCAGAATCACCGGCTGCGGGTTCTCCAGGTAGAAGGCTGGAGGCGTGTATTCAGTCTTAAGCGGCAGACTCAGACAGGCAGTCAACAGCAGTATCAGTCCGGACAGAGCCGGGAGGGCCAGAATTCTGAGTTTTTTCATGGATTTTCTCCTTTCTGGAGATAAGGAAGATAGGGAAATACTCTGTTGCGGTCAGCCGCCACCTGGTATTCCCAGCCTTCATCAGTTTCGGTTCGGGTGATGATAATGGTCTGCCGGGCGAGAGAGCTGGCCAGCTCGGCTCTGGTCCTGGGAATGCGCAGCCTGAAGGTCTCATAATTCTCGAACAGCAAGCGTCGCAGGCGGCCTTTGATCTGTTCCAGCCCTTCTCCAGTCAGGGCGGAAATATAAAGCGGGGAATTCCCCGCTTCCCGGTTAGCCTCCAGAAGTTCTGTCTTTTCATTTTCCGGCAGGAGGTCTATCTTGTTGAATATTTTTATGACCGGCAGTCCGGATACCTCCAGCTCTTCGAGGATGCGGTCGACCGCTTCTGCCTGTTCCAGAGCTTCGGCCGAAGTAGTGTCAACCACGTGCAGCAGGCAGTCGGCTTCCCTGATTTCTTCCAGGGTTGCCCGGAAGGCTGAAATAAGTTCCAGCGGCAGCTTCTTGATGAAACCCACAGTGTCAGAAAGGAAAAAATAAAGGCCGTCGGAAAAAGTCACCCGTCTGACCATTGGATCCAGGGTGGCAAAAAGATGGGGCGAGGTGTACCGGCTTTCCCTGGTCAGCTGGTTGAATAGCGTCGATTTCCCGGCGCTGGTATACCCGACCAGCGAGACAGTCGGGACCGGGGACCTCCGGCGGCCTTCTCTCTGTCTGGCTCTTCTTTTCTGGAGGCTGTCAATTTCTTTTTTAATTCTGGTAATACGATCGGTGATTCGCCGTCGGTCCTCTTCCAGCTTCTTTTCCCCGGGGCCCCTGGTACCTATTCCGCCGCCCAGCCTGGACATAGCCTGACCGCGTCCCTTTAGCCTGGGCAATAAGTAGGTAAGCTGCGCCAGTTCGACCTGCAATTTGCCTTCGTTGGTCCTGGCCCTCTGGGCAAAAATATCGAGGATAATCTGGGTCCGGTCCAGGACTTTGACTCTCAGGGCCTCCTCCAGGCTCCGCTGCTGAACAGGGGTCAGGTTGGCATCAAATATCACCAGGTCGGCTCCGGTGGTCTCCACCAGCCTGGCCAGCTCCTCCACCTTGCCCTCGCCAATGAAAAACCTGGGGCTGACGCTGTTCCGGGTCTGGTAGACTTTCTCTACCACCGTGGCTCCGGCTGAGACGGCCAGCCCGGCCAGTTCGGTCAGCGATTCGGCCGCTTCCTCCTTATCCTTTCTGGAAACGGCCAGGTTAACCAGAATTGCTTTTTCCATATTTTAACGGCTCAGTTTCATTTCCACGGATTTTTTCATGCCGGGACGGTCCTGGGGATCGAACCAGGTTATCCCGGGCGACTTCTTAAACCACGTCAGCTGCCTCTTGGCGAAATGCCTTGTCTCCAGCTTGGTTTCTTCAATCGCTTCGGGCAGCGTTATTTCCCCGTTCAGATATTGCAGAACCTGCCGGTAACCCAGCCCTTTGAAAGGAGTGACCCATCGGGGTACTCCCCGGGCCAGCAATCTCTTTACTTCTTCCACCAGGCCCAGCGCGAACATCCGCTCCACGCGGGCTTCAATTCTCCTGTAAAGTTCCTTCCTTTCCAATTTTAAACCAATCTGGACCAGATGGAAACCCTTTTCGCCGGCCGGCGACCGGGTCCGCAGAAACTGCCTGGACAGAGGCTCCCCGGTTAGATAATAAACTTCAAGGGCCCTGATGATACGGATGCTGTCAGCCGGAGAAATCCGGGCAGCATAGTCCGGGTCCACCTCTTTCAATTTATCGTACAGGAAAAGAAGACCGGCCCTCTCGGCTTCCTGCCTCAATCTTTTCCTGAGCTCCGGATCCCTGCCCGGCCCTGGAAACAATCCTTCAACCAGTGCCTTATGGTAGAGTCCGGTGCCGCCGACCACGATCGGCAAGCGGTGTCTGCTGATTATTCCTTCGGCAGCTTCCACCGCCAGGCGGGCAAAGTCGGCGGCCGAGAACTGTTCTTCGGGCTCGATGATATCGATGAGGTGATGGGGCACGTCCCTTCTGGCTTCAGGGTCGGGCTTATCTGTTCCCAGGTCAAATCCACGATAAACCTGCATCGAGTCGCAGCTGATGATTTCGGCCGGGAATTCCCGGGCCAGCCACAGAGCGGTCTCGCTTTTTCCTGAGGCCGTGGGGCCGACGATTATTAAAATAATCCGGGACTTAATGTCCAAGGCTTGCCCTGATGATAAGATAAATAAATATCAGGCTGAGGATCAGAAGCAGGCCCAGAAGCTGTTTTCGCTTCAAATCAACTCTCCGGTTCTGGACAGGATTCTGGCCACGGTGGATTCGTGCTGGTTGCCCAGGTTTTTCTTGACCAGCAGCAACTCGGCGGCCAGGATCTCGTCAAAGCCGCGCAGCAGATTCTTCTTGTCTTCAAGGCTCAGGTCGTTAAGGCTCATCTTCAGCATGGCCCTGGGCTCAAAGCTTCCGTCCGGTCTTATTTCCAGATTACGAAAAATCGGGTCCAGATATTCCTGGGTTTCCCGGTAACACTTTTCGATCAGGTTGAAGGCGACCGGTCCCAGCTGTTTGGCTATATACCGGTAGATGAAGGCACTCTTCTCGTTGAAGGCCACCAGACTCTTCTCGAGGTCGGGGACTCCGGGCCGGCCATTATTTTCCAGGGCAGCCTGGTTGACATTGAACTCCACCATCTTCAGGCAGGCCAGGGCCAGAAGGGTTTTTCTGGTCTCGGTCGGCCCCAGCCAGGAATTCTGCAGCAGCTGTCTGTAGGTCTGAGGAGTCTGCAACTGGTTCCAGAGATAAAGCTCCGGACTCCTCAGGTCGATTTTTCGGGCGTAAGGAGAAGCCTGCCGGAAGATGACCTCCTTTTCGGCCGGCAACCATCGGCTCAGGTGTTCCAGGCGAGAAATTTGCCTGAAGCCCCGCAGAATTAGATCCGGAATGAACAGGCCCCTGACGATTATTTCCTGGCCCGGAATTTCTTCTTCCTCAAAGGTAAACTGAACGGGTGGCAGGTTAAAATAGTCAATCAGCCTGACGGCCAGGAACTCCCGGGTCAGGTCCAGGGCTTCCTGCACCGGCAGGAAACCGTGCTCGATGAGGACGGCCAGAATTGAGCTGATGTTGTCCGAGCCGAGAAGCTGACGGTTCAGCCTCAGCGGGGGTTCTATTTTTCTTATTTCCTGGAGCCAGTCGAGGAAATCTTTTTCGGGAAAATATTTCTTTACCGGGGTGAGTTCGCCCTTCACCAGGCAGAATTGCCTTTCGTAGGCTCCGCGGTCGAAAATCAGACATCCGGTCTTCTGATTCTCCCAGAGCTGGAACAGATAAAAAGGCAGATAATTATCAAGATTGTCTTTTCCGGACGGCTCAGCCATAGCCTTAATTTATAGAGGCTGAGCTGAGTTGTCAACCTTCAGCGGTTTACTGGTACCGTCCCATTCCCCAGACAGTTAGAGCGATATTGACCGCGGCCTTTAGAGCCCAGAAAAGATAGGAAATAAACAGGGATTTCTTCAGGTCAATCTTGAATATGGCTGACAGACCGTAGCCCAGGACTCCGAACATCCAGAGCTGGAAAAGGTCAATGTTATTGAGGATGATGAAGGGAGTGGAATTGAATTCCAGTCTTGGGAAGAAAACGGCCAGTCCGGTGGAAATTTTGTAAACCGATTGTTTGGCGGTAATAAGGAAATAACGAAGGGCGTTGCCCAGGACGGCGTTGATGAAGCCGGCATGGAACATGGCGCTCAGCAGCTGACGGTAGTTACCCTGGACAGAGCCAGAGACCAGGCGTCCCAGGACCAGAAGCAGTATGGACTGGAGGAAAAGGGCAATCAGGGTCATTATTCCCACACTCAGTCCACTCTGGACCTTATATTTCGGCGAGGGGGCTTCGGCTTCTTTGTGGATCCTGTCCATGTATTTGATAAAACCTTCATCTCCCATTCTCTGCCTCAGCATTTCTTTCATCTTGGGACTGTTGTCCGTAAGATCAGCCGCGTCGCGGGCCGAAAAGGGAGCTATCAGGAAGCCAAAAATAAAGGTAGCCAGAAGCACAATGATTGCAGCGTCAAGCCAGACCGGCTTTTCGGCCAGCCCACTGAAAATCTCCTTCGGTCCGGTAAAAACACCGATGAATCTTTGCCCTAAGTTCATATCCAGACTCCTTTCTTCTCTTCTTTTTCTATCATCCCGTCTCTGATGTGGATGATGCGCTGGGCGTGGTTGGCTACCTCACGGTCATGGGTGACCATGATGATGGTGTTGCCGCTATCATGAATCTTATGGAACAGCCTGAGTATTTCCTGACCGGTCCGGCTGTCGAGGTTACCGGTCGGTTCGTCGGCCAGCAGCAGAGCCGGCTCGTTGACCAGGGCTCTGGCGATGGCCACCCGCTGTCTCTCGCCGCCGGAAAGTTCGGCCGGCAGGTGGTGCATCCGGTCCTTCATCTCCACCATCTCCAGGGCCCGGCGGGCTTTCTCCCGCCGCTCTTCTTTGCTGGCTCCGGCATAAATCAAAGGTAACTCCACGTTCTTGAAGGCATTGGCTCTGGCCAGCAGGTTAAAAACCTGGAAGACAAAGCCGATTTCTTTATTTCTGATGTAGGCCAGCTGGTCCTCGTTCAGGGTGTTGACCGACTGCCCGTTCAGGTAATATTCCCCCGAAGTCGGGGTGTCCAGACAGCCCAGGATGTTCATCAGCGTGGATTTGCCTGAGCCGCTGGGGCCCATGATGGCCACAAATTCATTCCTTCTGATGGTCAGGCTGACCCCGCGCAGGGCTTCCACCTGCTGCTTATCCAGCTGGTAGATTTTTTTAAGCTCCCTGGCCAGGATCAGTTCATCGTCAGCAGGCAGGACCGGCATCGTCTATTTCCTCTCCACTTTCAGCAGGTTGCCATCTTTGAGGTCGCGCAGGGCAGAATAGGGTCCGGTTACAATCTCCTGACCTTCTTCCAGACCCGAGACAATTTCCACCATCATTCCGCCCATGATTCCTTTTTTAACTGGCTGAAATCTGGCCCGGCTATTTTCTATCCGGAAAACGCCCTCTTCTTCTTTTGCTTTCTCGGCAGCCGCGGGGGCGGCTTTATCTTTTTCCGCGCCTTTCGCAGGCTCTCTTATAACCAGAGCGGCAATGGGCACAGCCAGAACATCTTTTTTTTCAGCCACTATGATATCAGCTGAAGCCGACAGTCCCGGCTTGAGCTGATGGCCCGAGTCTTCAAGGGTAATGACCACCTTAAAATTCCTTGATTCCTGGGAGCCAACGGTGATTTTGTCGAGGGCCGAGCTGCCAATTTCTGTGACCTGTCCCTTGAAAATCTGGTCGGGGAAGGCATCAACTTTGACCCTGGCCGTCTGTCCTGTTCGGACGTTGACCACGTCAGTTTCGTCCACCTCAACTTCAACTTCCATAATGGACAGGTCGGCGATGGTTAAAAGGACGGTTCCGGGGTTGTTCATGGTGCCCACGATGGCCACCTCTCCTTCTTCCACCCTCAGGCTGGTGACTATGCCGTCAATTGGTGAGGTATAGGTGGTTTTTTTGAGGTCGTCCAGGGTGCTCTTCAGACTGGCTTCAGCCTGTTTTATCTGGTATCTCAGCGATTGCAGGGTGGCCGAAGAAACTTCATACTGAACCCGGGCTCCTTCGAGCTGGTCTTTGGAGATCAGGGCGCTGTCGTAGAGCTGCTTCTGGCGCTCGTAATAACTCCGGTCGCGCCGGTACTGCGCTTCAGCTCTGATCAGCTCTGCCTTGTACTGGTTGATGTTGGCCCTGATCCGGTCCACCTGGGCCTCAAAATAGGTGGGGTCAATCTGCAACAGGAAATCCCCGGCCTTAACTTCCTGGCCCTCTTTAACCCCGATTTTTACAATCCGGCCGGCTACCAGGGCGCTGATATTGATGTTTTTCTTTGGTTTTATCTCGCCCGAAGCCGAAATTATGGAGGTTATATCCTGTTTCTTTACTTTGTCCACGGTAACCTTGATGGACTTTTCACGCGAGGCCTGGAGATTCAGGAAGATGACAGCCGCAATTATAAGCATAATTGCGACGAACAACAGCAATCTTTTTTTCTTCTTCGAACCTTTCTTTTCAGCCATAACAGTATCCTTTAAGGCAGACGATTTTCATTAATTATACTTCATTTTACGGAATTTTGCCCGGAAGGTTTAATTTTTGATGTCCTTCCCGGCAATACTGGAGGAGAGCCCTATCACAGCGCTTCCCCTTCCGTCCTCGCTTCGCTATCTCCGGGGAAATCCCATACTTTGCCGACGACAGGAGACAGGCCGCACCCCATCCTTCCGGTTTTTCCACCAATCAAAAAAACAGGGATGTTCGCCGGCGGGAATTCCTGGCGCCGGTTAAGGTCATGGCTCAGATCGGGTAGAAAGTCCTTCTACCAGGCATCTCTTCCTGTCCTCATTCCGCCCATCCCCTTTGATAAGCCCTATCCCTGCGGGCGGGAAGAGACTGACTCCGGGCCACACCCTGACAATCGTTGTAGAAGGCCACGGAGCAGAGATCCTTCTTTAGTTTATTGCCAGCAGCTGGCCAAGCTGATAAGATTCTCTCATGGACAACCCGGAAATATTTCTGCCCGCGGCCCTGGAAGCGGCCCGGGAAGCCGGCCGCTATTTGCTACACGGGCTGAGCCAGAAAAAAGAGGTTGAGTTCAAGGGTCAGGTTGACCTGGTTACCGTCTTTGACCGCAGGTCGGAAGAAATGATTTATGACCGGCTCAGCCGGGCCTTCCCGGGTCATGGTTTCCTGGCTGAGGAAGAAATTCGCCGCCAAGCAGATGCGGACTATTGCTGGCTGGTCGACCCGCTTGACGGAACCACCAATTATGCTCACGGGCTGCCCGTCTTCTGCGTATCCATAGCCCTGAGCTTCAGGAACCGGGTCATTCTGGGCGTGGTGTATGACCCCAACCGGGAAGAAATTTTTACCGCGGTCAGAGGGCAGGGCGCCTTTCTTAACGGAGAAGGCATCAGCGTTTCCGGGACGGATGACCTGGGGAGAAGCCTGCTGGCCACAGGTTTTCCCTATGACGTCCGGAGCAGCCAAGATAACAACCTCGACCATTTTTCCAACTTTGCGGTCAGGGCTCAGGCCATAAGGCGTCTTGGTTCGGCGGCCCTGGACCTGTGCTATGTAGCCTGCGGCCGCTTTGACGGCTACTGGGAAAAGAAGCTGAAACCCTGGGACCTGGCCGCTGGCTCTCTGCTGGTGGAAGAAGCCGGCGGCCGGGTCAGCGACCTGGAGGGGGGTGAGTTTAATGTTTTTAGCCCCCATATCGTGGCCAGCAATGGTTATCTTCACCAGTCCATGCTGGAAATTCTGAGCCTTGGTTTAGTAAAATAAGCAAAAGAGAGAAGGGAAGATGAAGCCCGGAATGCTCTTAAAATTGATGAGCTTTTTCTTATTTACTCTGCCCCTTTTTTCAGCCGCCGCCCGGGAAATTCAGCCGGCGGCCGGCCAGGAACAGGATGAGGGCCTGGAGCTCGTCAAACAGGTAGAGGTGAATGCCGCCCTGGGCTGGGTGGATACCGGCCTTGACGTTAAGGAAGGCGAAAAATTCATCTTTCGGGCTTCAGGCTCAATTTCGCTCCAGAAGGGTAATCCCATTGCCAGCTGCGGACCGGAAGGGCTGGACCTGCAGACGCCTCAGCAACCGTTGCCCGAGCGGAACCTGGGGGCTGCGGTCGGCCGGGTGGTGAAGGTGCTGAGCGTCACCAAGGATGAAGAAACCGGCGAAGAAATCCGAGAGGAAGTGAGTGCTGTTTTCTATATCGGTCCGGGTGGGGAGGTGGAGATTACTCTGGAAGGCCGGTTGTATCTCGGTGTCAATGACAACGTCTATGCCGATAACGATGGCCAGTTTACGGTCAGTATTTTCAGAAAAAAATCGGAATAGTCTTCAGATTCTTCTCGATTCCTGACCTCAGTCCTGGCTCTCTTTGTGGTTGAGGAAATGTTCCATAAACTGGGTATTGTAATTTCCCTTAACAAAATCGTCGCTGGAAAGAATATTAAGCAACAGGGGAATATTGGTCTTGATGCCAACGATGGTGGTGGTTTCCAGGGCCGCTTTCATCTTGGCTATGGCCAGTTGCCTGGTGGGGGCATAGGCAATAATCTTGGCCAGAAGGGAATCATAATGGGGTGGAATCTCCAAGCCGGCATAGGCGGCTGAATCCACCCGGATGCCCTCGCCTCCCGGGAAAACCAGAAAGTCTATTTTCCCCGGCGAGGGGATGAAACTCTCCGGGTCTTCGGCATTGATGCGGCACTCGATGGCATGTCCGCGCATTTCCAGTTCCATCGGGAAATTGACCTTTTCACCGGCTGCCACCCTGATCTGAGCTTTGATCAGATTGATTCCGTAGACCATCTCGGTTATCGGATGCTCCACCTGAACCCTGGTGTTGGCTTCCATAAAATAGAATCGTTTCTTGTCGTCAACCAGAAACTCAAAAGTACCCAGACTCCGGTAACCGATTTCTTCGGCGGCATCCTGGGTTTCTTTCATCATCCTGTGTCTGGTCCGCTCATCTATAAAGGGAGAGGGCGTCTCTTCGATGATTTTCTGGTATTTCCTCTGGATACTGCATTCTCTTTCGCCAAAGGCTATGACCTTTCCCTTGGTGTCGCCGATGACCTGGATTTCAATGTGGCGGGCTCCGGTGATGTATTTTTCGAGGTAGAGGGAATGGTCGCCGAAAGCAGCCCTGGCTTCATTCTGAGCCATCGGAAACTGTTCTTCCAGGTGAGCGGCGCTGCGGCAGATTCTCATGCCCTTTCCGCCACCGCCGGCGGCTGCCTTGATTATGACCGGATAGCCGATCTTCTGGGCCACCTTTTTGGCCTCGGCCACATCCTCCAGGATGATGTCGCTTCCGGGGATAACCGGCAGACCGGCTTTTTTCATTGCCTGGCGGGCCCGGTTCTTATCACCCATCAGCCTGATTATGTCCGGCGGCGGGCCGATGAAGACAAAGCCGGAATTCTGGCAGATCTCAGCGAACTTGGCATTCTCAGCCAGAAAACCATAACCGGGATGGATGGCTTCGGCTCCGGAAATCTCGGCTGCGCTCAGGATGTTGGGTATATTGAGGTAACTATCGGTAGCCTTGGCCGGGCCGATACAGATGCTGTCGTCGGCCAGCATGGCGTGGAGAGAGTTGCGATCGGCCTCGGAATAAACGGCCACGGTTTTGATTCCCAGTTCCTTGCAGGATCTGATGATTCTGAGGGCTATTTCGCCCCGGTTGGCGACCAGAATTTTTGAAAACATTTTTCTCAGCCGCTCACTTTGATGGCAAAGAGCCTCTGTCCGTATTCAACCGGCTTGCCGTTTTCCACCAGTATGTCTACCACCAGGCCGCTGACATCGCTCTCGATCTCGTTCATCAACTTCATGGCTTCGACAATGCACAGAGTCTGACCTTTTTTAACAGTGTCTCCTATGTCCACGAAAGGTGGGGAGGTGGGAGAGGGGGCCCGGTAAAAGGTCCCGACCATGGGAGAAGTTACGTAATGAATACTCTTATCCTCGGCTGGAGCGGGGGTGGGAATTTCACCGTTGACCGCGGCCATCCTGGGCTGGGCTTCAGACACGGCCGGTGTGAATAAGACCTGAGCCGCTCCTGAAGAATTGCCCAGGCTGCGACTGAGTTTTATCTTGAAACCTTCCACTTCCAGCTCGAACTGCGTCAGATTCTTCTCTTCCAGGAGCGCAATCAACCGACGGAGTTCTTCGTAGTCTATTTTCGAGCTGAAAGGGTTTTCCTGACCTGATTCAACAGGCTTACCGTTCTTTTGTGCCATTATTCACCTTCCTGAAAG
>CAZDZU010000018.1:0-13080 GCA_964509995.1 uncultured Eubacteriales bacterium
TGTCGTTGCTATATGCCCTGGTCCATCTACCCAGCCATAATCCGTTGCTGGTGCTGGCCGCCCTCGTCTGCGGGCTGTGGTGGGGCTTCCAGTATTACCGCTTCAATTCTCTGCTGTCCAATGTGGTCAGCCATACGCTCTGGGACCTTCTGGTGTTCATCTTTATTCCTCTTTCCTGACCGGATTAAGATTCAGGGAAGACGGGATCTGCTGCCCTGGAAAGGGCTTCTGAGCGGTCAGCTCGAAGAGGCCGCAGTCTGGTTGAGTGATTATCATAAAACGAGAAATAATTAATGAATCGAGCAATATTATTGCGGTCAAGGACTGTTTTCTCCGGTCAGGGAGCGGAGAGAATTATTTGAGACGGAAACGATTTTCCTTGATAAATATCAACATCCCTGGCCATCTGACAGGAAAAGGTTGCGGGACCGGGCCCTGGACTCGAGAAACATTTTTCTCCCGGTCAAAAGGGAGTTAGCCAACGGCTTACTTTTTATTGCTGAACCTTTCTCAAAATTATCCTGTCTGAAAGACTTTTTAAGTATTTCCCATCGGAGGCCGTTCAGCTCAACAAAAAACCCGAACAGGAAGAGTTTTTTAGCAAAAACACTAAGGCTTCCAGCGTTCGTAATTCACCAGTTCAGCCAGATCTTTTCGCTTTTTCGGAGAGGGCTGATCTGCTGGATAGCCGAGCGGAGTAAAGGCGAGGGGCTCGACTCCGGGCGGAAGGGAAAAGATTTCCCGGGCGACAGCCGGGTCAAAAGCTCCCACCCAGCAGGTGCCGAGTCCCTCGCTGGCGGCGGCTAAAATCAGATGGTCCATGGCGATGGTGGCATCAACGTCGGCGTAATTTTTGCCGTCGCGCCGCTTCCAGGCGGCTTCAGGCAGAGTAACAATCCCGATTATGAGCGGAGCCTGGGTAAACCATTCCCGGTGATAAAGCCGCCGCAGCTCATCCTCACGCCCTCTGGTGTTTATAACCAGCAGGCGAAATGGCTGACGGTTGGCCGCCGTCGGTGCCAGCCGGGCGGCTTCCAGAATTCGCTGCAATTTTTCAGGTGGAACCGGATCCGGTCGGTAGGCTCTGACGCTGTATCGATATTTAATGAGCTCGGCGAACTCCATTCTGACCTCCTTTTTTCATTTTTTCATTTCTATCATTTCTATTTTGCTTACTTTGATATTGATTTGATCTTTTCATTTAACATCAAATTCGGCCATTATTCTTGCTTGCCCATTTTTCCATTAAAATGCCGCTCGAGCTTTTACTTTGTTGTCTATTCTGCGCCCCATTTTTTTATTTTGCTCCGGATTTCTTCTCCGGCCAGATTTCCTTCATGGTGAAGTCGACCCAGAAAAGGTCGCTGGTGTTGGGTGCCACTTCAAGGATGGCCCGACCGATGTCGGCCGGCGGGTCCGAAAGTTTCTGCCACCAGGGACGGTCGGATGGGTAGCCGAACTGGAAGCCCACCGGAGATGGATAAAACCACCTTGCCCATCTGGCAAATTCCAGGACTATTTCCTCCAGAGATTTGAAAATCTGGCTGTCGTCAATGAAGGCCAGACCTTCGCGGTAGGTGGGCGGGAGTTTTCTGGCTTCCCAGTGTTTCAGGAAAAGCAGATAATCGGGTTTCCAGCGTCGAAGCCGTTCCACCCAGAGCCTGGCCTGGTCGTCGGTCACGGCCACACCTTTGTCATCCTGCTCGCTCCAGCGGTGCCATTCGACATCGACCCCGAAGCCTGTGACGCAGGGATGGCGGGAGTAGCGCTCCATGACCAGGTCGATCAGCGTCGGAATGTCAGCCATGGCCGGCTCGACCTGGAGCCAGACTTTGCAGCCGAGCCGGTCAAATTCCTGCAGGTAGGCTTCGTTGGCATCCAGGTCGGCGAAAACGATGTTTTCGTATTGTTGCTCACGGCCGGCTGGTGCCGGAAAGGTAAGCCTGGTCCGGCTGGTATAAACCCGGGCCTCCTTCCGGCTCTGGTCGCGCTCCATGGTGCTGACAATCCAGACAAAGGCCGGGGTGCTGCCCGGAAACCTGCGGGCCATGTCCCGGGAAGCGTTGAGCCAGTAATCGACACCGGGAAAGGGCTGACGGGCACCGTAGGGCGAAGAGCGCAGTCCGGCCCGGGGGACGGTGAGCTTTGTCCGGTTTTCTCTGCGCCTGGTCTCTTCCTTCTTTATGAATTCCTGGATTCTTTTTCTGGCGATTTCCTGCTTGTCCTTTGATTCAGCCAGGGCTTCCCAGTTCCAGAAAACGACTCCACTTGAAGGCGGTTTCAGGGCGGCCTGCAGGGTGAGGTCGAATTCCTGCGGGCTCAGTTTTTCTGGTAGATAAGCCTCCCTGACCTGGATGCTGGGAATGACCGGATTGGGCACCTGTTTTTTTAGGTCGCTCACCACGGAATTTACCCAGTCGGGAGGTCGTTTTACCATATGGGCGTAGCACATTGGCGAAACATAATCCACATAGCGGAAAAGACTCCTGAGATCCTGGGCGGCCACGGAAATTCTGGCCCCGTTGAAATCTTCTTCCCGCCAGGGCACAAGATGGATGTTCAGCAGAAGAAAATGGTTGACCTGCCGGACGGCCGCCGAAATTTCCTCAACCATGGAGGTAACCTGGCGGTTTCGCCACTCCTGCCAGGCTGAGCGGTGATTGTTCAGGATCCAGGCAGGCACGGCCGGATAACCGGTGATTTCGGCCGGAATTTTTATTCCTGTTTCTTTTTGAAAGGCAGTCAGGCACCCGGGACAGAAGCAGGTGGTTTTGAGCAGTTCGGGTGTTGAATCGGGATAAACCTTTTCCCAGAAGATAAAGTGGCGGATAAAATCCAGGCTGAGCCCGTCCGGCTGGTAATCTTCGACCAGCTTCCTGGCCTTTTCGATGATTTCGCGGCGGTAAGAAAGATTTCCGGGACAGACAAATTCAACCCAGTCGTCTTTGGCTGGCTTTCCCTCACCGGTGGTGGCATAGAGTTCCGGAGAGGCCTTCAGTTTTTCAGGGTTGTAAAAGACCGGCAGGATGAGGAAGGTCTTGAACCCAGCTTCTTTGACCAGGCGCACAAAGTCGCCTGAGGCGGCCAGCTCCGGGCCGATAAAGGCAGTGTTGATGCCCAGTTTTCTCCAGTTCTTGAACATGGCCTCTGGCCGGTCAACCGGTTGATAAACCTTGACCCCTATGATTTCGGGCGAACTGGCCGGGGCTGCCATCGGCCGGGCCGGCCCGCAGCCGTTCAGAAAAAATAAAGCAGATAGAAGCACCCCAGGAAGAAGCGACAATAGGGGGCCAGTTATCCTGATTGTTTTTCCTGATGAGGACATCCTCCTCCCTCCTTCGGAAGTCATTCCAGCCTTCCGGATCTATTCCGGTTTGTTTTTTCCGGCTATTTCAAATTTTAAGCTGAGCGCCGCCTATCTGGCAATTGAATATTTTTCCCTCGGGGGACAGGGTCCGGACCCGGAAGGCCTGCTTTGAAAATTTGAAAATAAGAAAGGCAGGCAGTTCTCTGATGATTCGAAACATTAACCGGGTTTATGAGATAAGAGGAAACCAGGACTGGATTTTCGCGGTCTCTGAGTCGGGAAAGAGGTTGAGTGCCACCTGTCAGGACAGCAAACCGCGAATGAAACCAACCGATTCAGCCACTCCCGGCAGCGGGTCCTTTTCGTCTTTCTCGAACTCGAAGGCCAGTGTGCGACGGTATTTCAGTTCGATTATAGTTTTGAGAAAAGATTTCAGGTCAATTACGCCCCGGCCCGCTTCCACGGTCTGGCCTTCACGGCTGGCTGCGGAAACATCTTTCAGGTGGATATCCAGCAGCCGGTCGGAGAATTTCCGGGCAGCTTCGGCCGGGTCAACTCCCGCCCTGACGGCATGTCCGATGTCCAGACACAGTCCGAGCCGGCGGTCGAGGTTTTTAATTCTGTCATAGGCTTCGGCTGGCGTCGGATAGAATCTATCACCCGGGCCGTGGTTGTGAATGGCCAGGGAGATTCCGGTCTCCCGGACTTTCTGTTCAAGGAGAGGCAGTAAACCCGGGTCGGGGGAAGCGATTATGATTCTCATGCCGGCCGTTCTGGCGTAAGAAAAAGCCCGCTCTACTTCTTCCGGCTTTTCCATATAAACCACCCCGCATCCGTAAAGGTCGAGTCCGGCCAGGCGAACTTTTTCTGAAACTTTTTTGATTTCAGCTGGTGAAGCGCCAAGCGGAAGGTGAAAATCTTTAAGCACCAGCTTTTCCAGCCCGAGTCGCAGGGTCATGGCAATCGTTTGCTCCAGGCTGAATGCCCGGAAAGTGTAGGAAGCCAGTCCAAGACTGAAACCAAATTTTTCTTCCGGCTTCCTCCAGTCATTTCGCCTCAGTTCCCCCTCAAAGCGGAATCGGGGTGAAGCCGCTGCCGGAACGGGAAGAAGAGTCAGAAATCCGGCGGCCAGATAATTTTTCAAAAACTGCCTTCTTTTGATTTGGCTCATCCCTGCCTCCTGTTGGGAAAGGGACACCTTACCCGGCCGACACTGACGGCGGGCTCCGGCTTAAATCTGCCAGGGCTGAGGCCGCGGATAATCGAGAAGCCGGTTGGCTTCGTCATCTCCGACAAACTGCTCCTTATCGGGGTCCCAGCGCAACTTTCTTCCCAGCTTCATGGCGATGTGGGTGATGATACACAGGCTGTTCGAACGATGGCCCACCTCCACCGGGGCTGCCGGGTCCTGTCTTGAGCGCAGGCACTGCAGAAAATTTTTCATATGGTTGGAGCTCTGGTAAGGCTTGATCTGGCCGCTTCCGGGCTGGTAACTCAACCAGGCCGGATTGGAACATTCTATTCCTTCCCGACGGACAAACAGCCAGCCCTCCGAACCCTCAAAGCGAACGCCGGAAGGGTCGCCACTCTCCATGGAGAGGGTGACTCCGTCGGCATAGACAGCCTCGGCCCTGAACCTCGTATGAACATTGAACAGACCGCGCTGGGGAAATTCAGCCGAAGCTTCAATTGAAACCGGTCCGCTGAGTTCGGTGCCGTGTCCCCACTGGGCAACGTCCAGCATATGGGCCCCCCAGTTGGTGATCATACCCCGGCCATAGGGTTCAATCTGCATCCAGCCCGGGCGTTCATAGCTCATCTGGGGATGGACCCTGTCCTCGCTGTACGGAGCGGCAGGCGTCGGTCCCAGCCAGAACTCATAATCCAGGTTGGGCGGAACTGGCATCGGCCCCGGCTCGCCCCGGCCGCTGTCTTCCGGCAGCCTGACTTTTACCGATTGAAGCTGGCCGAGAAGACCGTTGCGGACTATTTCGCAGGCTTTTAGAAAATAGACCGAAGACCTCTGCTGCGAGCCGGTCTGGAGAACCAGTTTTTTCTGTCGCACAGCCTGAACCAGTTTTTGCCCCTCAACCAGGGAGTAGGTCAGCGGCTTTTCCAGGTAGATGTCCTTGCCGGCTCTGGCCGCAGTCAGGCCCACAATCCCGTGCCAGAAGTCGGGCACCGAGATAACCACAGCCTCGACCTCTTTACTCGCCAGCAGTTCCCGGAAATCGGGATAGGCTTTTATTCCCCGGTATTTGTTCAGGCCCAGCTCCAGGGCATAGGTTTTCTCCGCCAGCCAGCGGGCGTTATCCAGACGGTGCCGGTCGAGGTCGCAGACGGCCACCACCCTGGCTCCGGCTTCCAGCCCGCGGTAGAGCAGTTCCATCATGTTGGCCTGTCCCTGGCGGCCGACCCCGATACAGCCGACGGAAAGTTGATCACTCGGCGCCGGCCTGGAAAAAACAGAGGCCGGGACGATCATCGGGGCAACCAGGGAGGCCGAAGCTGTCTTGAGGAATTCTCTTCTCTTCATACCATTGATTTTAATCCAACCCGGCCCCCGAGTCACAATGTTTTTTCTTCTGTATTTTACCTGTTTTGTTTTCCTTTGAAGACCGGGCGATTTATAATAAAATTTCTTCTCGACGATTTGTCCGGACTGATGTCCTGACAGCGGGCGGTCCGGCGCGGAAATGGTGCACGGCTGACCATGGAAAATAAAAAGAGTCTTTTTTTCACCAGCGAATATGAAATTTTGAGCATCGACGCCGATTATCTGGGTCGGGCTCATCTTTCGGCCCTGATGAATTACCTGCAGGATGCGGCCCGACTTCATTCTTGGCGAGAAAAATTTTCGGTTTTCGACCTGGCCCGGAAAGGGCTGACCTGGGTCGTCTCCCGTTATCACCTGGTTATTGAGCGCTACCCGGGGCTGGGAGAGAAAATATCCATCAAGACCTGGGCTTCGGGCAAGCACGGTTTTTATGCCCTGCGCGACTTCGAAGTTTTTGATAAGGACAGGGCCAGGGTGATTGCCGCCACCAGTAGCTGGATGATAATTGACCTGGTCAGCCGGCGTCCGGTCCGGGTGGAAAACCTTTTCCCGGACGGGCTGATTCTTCAGGAACGAGCCCTGGCCGATGATTTTCCGACTCTGCCCATCGTAGAAAAGCTTGACCACAAGACCACTTTCCGGGTTCTTTTTGAGGACCTGGATTATAACCGGCATGTTAATAATGTGGTCTATTCCCGCTGGGCGGTTGAGGGCATGCCCCGCGAGATGCTTTTTTCAGGCCGGCCCCGGGAGATGGAAATCAATTACCGTTCGGAAGCTTTTTACGGCGATGAAGTTGAAGTCATCACCCAGAATCCGGAAAACCCCGGCGGTTTCTGGGTGCAGCAGATTTATAACCTGGCTTCAGGTCAGGAAGTTTGCCGGCTGAGGTCGCGCTGGGTTAAGTATGGAATGGAAGAAGGGGAGCCGGGCTGGCCGCGGGGCGGGGAGAAATGATGGAGAAAAGAAAAACGTTGAAAGTGGTAAAGGTGGAGGAATCCATTCAGGAGCAGCCGGAGGCTCAAGGATATTCGCCGAACAGGGGCGAGACCGGTAAGAAAGGAACTGACGGAAGCTCTGGCCTGAGGCCGGGCAAAGACCGCTGGGCTCTGGTACTGATGGGCGGCGGGGCCCGGGCCCTGGCTCATATTGGAGTTCTGCAAGCGCTTCTGGACAACGACCTGGTTCCCCCCATCATTACCGGCACTTCGATGGGAGCCATCATCGGCGGTCTGTTTGCGGCCGGCTATTTCCCTCTTGAGCTGGAGAAACTTGGCCGGAAGCTGAGCTACAGCCGCCTGGCCAGCCTGCGCAGGTCAAGAATACCACTGCCGGAAAAACTGTTTGATTATCTGGCTCTCGAGTCCTATCAGAAAAGGTTGCTCCGCCGGGTGGGATTGGAAAAAGATGACCCGCTGGAAAAAGACCTCTGGAGTCTGGTTGAAGATATCCTGATAGAGGACCTTCCGGTCAGGTTTGGCTGCAACGCAGTCGACCTGGTCAGCGGGCGGGAGATTTATTTCACCTCGGGACCTCTTTTTCGGGCGCTGAGAGCCAGCATGGCCTTTCCGCTGGTCATAGAGCCGGCCCGGATGCCGGGAATGTTGCTGGTGGACGGAGGGTTGCTCAACAACTGCCCGGTTCAACTGGCCCGGGAGCTGGGCGCGACCAGAGTCCTGGTTCCGGATGTCCACCGGCCGCTTAAGAAAGTGCCAGCCCGGCGGTTTGATTCGGCTTTTGTTATGATCAACCGCCTGGTCCAGGTGGTTCTGTCCGACTCCACCGAAAGCAGATTGCCCGGAGCGGATCTGGTGATAAAAATCAATCCAAACGTTGACACCTTCGATTTTACCACTGTGCGCCGGGTCATTAACCTGGGCCGCAGGATTACTCAGGAAAATATTGAAGCAGTCAGGGAGCTGGTAAAGAGCGCCGGCTGTTGAGCCCCCGAAGCTGAGGCCGGGCGTCTGGAAATGAAGACTCTTCTGGGTGGCAACGCTTCCGGCCGGCGGGAGTTATAAGAGTGGCCGGTTTCCATTAATCCGGAACCGGCGGGAATATGCTCCGGTTATTCCTGCTCCCGGCAGCCGGTAATTCTGCTGGACCGGGCGCGCGAAAGCTAAACATGGTAGAATATTTGAGAACTCTATCTGGTAATATTGAACCAGATTTCTTAATAAAGGAAAGATAGTTTGAAAACAACCGGGATGAGGTCAGAAGGAGTAAAAAATTTGCCTGCCATTTCCCGGCGAGTGGAGGACTGACGATGCCGTTTGAAAGACCAAGGTCCGGGCGGCGGACGACCGTCGCCGTTATGTTTTTCCTGACACTGGCTTTAATCATTTTTCTCCAGGCCGCTTACTCGACTGGCTACAGCCCCGGGTCCGGGCCGCAGAAAAAGCCTGGGCCGCAGCAGAAAAAAGAAAAAGAACCTCCTCTGCCGGAAAAATACCGGAAATGGCTGGATGAGGAAGTGGTCTACATCATCACCCCGGTCGAAAGAGAAATCTTCCTCAAGCTGAGAACTGACCGGGAAAGAGGATTGTTCATTGAAGCCTTCTGGAAGCACCGCGACCCGGTTCCCGAAACGGAAGAGAATGAATTCAAGAGTGAACATTACCGCCGGATAGAGTATGTCAACCGCTATTTTGGCCGGGAGTCGCCAAAGCCTGGCTGGAAGACAGACCGGGGGCGATTTTATATCATCCTGGGCCCGCCCAACGACATCCAGCGCATTGATAGCAAATCGGAAGTCTATGATACCGAAATCTGGTTTTATCAGGGCAAGACCGACCTGGGGTTGCCGCCCGGTTTTAACGTTCTGTTTTTCCGGGAAAAGGGCACCGGTGAATTCCGGCTTTACAGCCCGACCAATGATGGCCCGCAGGCGCTGCTGACCGGTTACTGGGGCGACCAGGCCGATTATATGGCCGCCTATCAGAAACTGAGGGAAGTTGATCCTACCCTGGCCAACGTTTCTCTGTCTCTGATACCGGGCGAAGAAAACACCCAGCTGGGCAGGCCATCGCTGTCTTCCGACCTGCTGCTTCGCCAGATAGAACTGACTCCACGGAGAATGGTCGAAGATAAATACGCCCGCAAGTTTTTCGAATATAAGGACCTGGTGGAAGTTGAATACAGTGCCAATTACCTGGACAGCGATTACCTGGTTAAGGTCCTGAAAAGCCCGGCTGGCTTTTACTTAATCCATTATACTCTGGAGCCAAAGCGCCTGTCGGTAAATCAGTATGACAACCGTTTTGCCACCAACCTTAAACTCAACGGCACCCTGAGCACGCTCGACGGGAAAATTGTCTATCAGTTCGAGAAGACCTATCCGGTTCAGATGAATGAAGCTCAGATGAAAGAAAGGCAGAACCTGCCGGTGGCCATCTACGACGTCCTGCCCTGTGTTCCCGGGGATTATAAGCTATCGGTCCTGGTAAAAAATGAAGCCTCCAGGGAGTTTACCAGCCTGGAGCAGACGATCAGGATACCCGGCAAGGGAGGAGTGGAGATGTCGGCCCCGATTCTGGCTTATAAGGTAAGTCCGGCCGAGTCTGCCGGGGGAAGAGTCAAGGCTTTTCTCGTCGGCGGAAATCAACTCTATCTTCAGGCCGGCCGGGTGTTTACGGCCAGAGACGAACTGGCAGTTGTTTTGCAGCTTTACGGCCTGACTCCGGCGCTCAGGGATAAGGGCAGCCTGCGGTTTCAGTTTGTGAAAGATACTGAAACTTTCAGAGAAAAAGTCATCCCGCTGACCGAGATTCTCACCCTGCCCGAAGTGATGCAGATTTTCTCTTTGAGCGACTTCCCGCCGGCTCATTATTTTCTGAATGTCAGTCTTATGGTTGAGGGCAGAGAACAGGTCGTCACCAGGGAAGAGTTCGACCTGACCTTTCTGGAAAATCTGCCCCGGCCCTGGATTCTGTCGAGAGTGCTGCCGCCGCTCGATAACCCGTATTATGGCCATATTCTCGGCACCCAGCTTTATAACCTGGGCCGTCTGAGCGAGGCCAGGACCGTGCTGGAGCAGGCTCTGGCCGCGGAGCCGCAAAACGAAGAGCTCAGCCGTCAACTGGCCCAGGTCTGTATTGACCAGCGAGAATTTACGAGAGCCGTCGGGCTGGTTGAAAAATTCATTGCCGGCGAAAAACAGGCTGCCTATGAGACCTATCTTGTCGCCGGTAGAGCCTATTTCCACCTGGGCGAATATCAGAAAGCCCTCGATGCCCTGGACCGGGCGGTTAATGTCCATGGAACCAATATTACCCTGCTGAACCTTATCGGGGATTGCTACCTGGGCCTGGGCAAGAAGGCTGAGGCTGTGGCTGTATGGGAAAAGTCCCTGGAGATAATGCCCGACCAGCCTGAAATCAGAAAGAAGCTTCAGGCCGCAAAAGGGAAGTAAGAAGGAAAATAAAAGCAGCAGCCGGCTTTGAACTTGCTCGCCGACAGTAGGGCGTGGTTATAAAGCACCGGGAAAGATTGCTAAAAGGTTATCAGGGCACAGTCGTTACTGCCTGTTCAGACGGTCGGGGGATACCGGCGGCCTGGGTGAAAGGCTGCAAACAGCTGAGACTCAAGGGGGGCATACGAGAACTGGCCCATAAGACCCTTTATGATTTTGACTTGAGAATCCAGTGAAGGCTTAAGGGGGACTTTTGCGGAAATCGGGCTCTAAAATAATAGGTTAGATTAATCTGTTTCCTGACTGTTCATCAGGGGCAGGTTCAGGTATAAAATATGTGCTTAATAGTAATTATAAGGACTTGACACGCCATCTGATATGTGATATATCAGATACCTGGAGAAGGGATGAAAGGCAACATTTTCGACCTCAAGCGTTATGCCATCCACGATGGCCCTGGCATAAGGCTGAATGTCTTTTTCAAGGGCTGTCCTCTTCACTGTCTGTGGTGCCATAATCCCGAAGGAGTTGCCTTTAAGCCCGAGCTGATGCTTATGCCGAACCGCTGCGCCCGTTGTGGCGACTGCGTGCGGTCCTGCCGGTATGGCGCGCTGAGCCAGAATGGAGACGGCCAGGTGCTGGCTGAGCGATCCCTCTGTACCCTGTGCGGGGATTGTGTCGAAACCTGCCAGCGCCAGGCAATTGAAATAGTCGGCCGTGAGGTTTCGGTTGAAGACGTTCTGGCTGAGGCTGAAAAGGAACAGGTCTTCTTCGAACAATCGGGCGGCGGCGTTACCCTGACCGGCGGCGAGCCACTGGCCCAGCCTGCCTTTGCCGAAGCTCTAATTGACAGCCTGCGCCAGAAAGGCTTTAATGTGGCTCTTGATACTTCCGGCTACGCCGAGCCGGACGTTTTCAGACGGCTGACGGCCAAGGTTGACCTGGTGCTTTTTGACCTCAAGCTGATGGATGATGCCAGGCATAAAAAATACACCGGAGTTTCAAACCGTTTGATTCTCGATAACCTGAAGAGGCTCGCTTCATCGGGAAAAGCAATCTGGGTTCGTTTTCCGCTGATTCCGGGAGTCAACGATGATGAAGCCAATCTCATGGCCATGGCCGATTTTCTGGCCGGGCTTAAATCCGTTCAACAGTTAAACGTCCTTCCGTATCACAAAGGCGGCGTGGAAAAATTCCGGCGGCTGGGCCGGGAGAAGGAGTTTGCGGTCTTTGAGCCCCCGTCCGAAGAAAAAGTCCAGGCCGTGGTCGATTTTTTCAGCCATCGCGGATTTCAGGTCAAACGTGGAGGTTAAAATGAACGACAGAATAAAGAAGCTCAGAGAACAATCGCTCAATACCCGACCGAGCCTTTCATCAGAGAGGGCCAGAATTGTAACTGAAGCTTACCTCAGTCCCGAGGTCCAGCGGGCTTCTGTTCCGGTGCAACGGGCCCTGGTATTCAAGGCTCTGATGGAGAAAAAGGCCATTTTCATCGACGAGGGCGAGCTGATTGTCGGCGAGCGAGGTCCGGCTCACAAGGCAACTCCGACCTATCCTGAAGTCTGTTGCCACAGCCTGCAGGACCTGGAAACCCTGAATTCCCGCCCGAAGACTTCCTATGCCGTCGACGAGGAAACCCTGCGGCTCTACCATGACGAGATAATTCCCTTCTGGCGGGGCCGCTCGATGCGGGAGAAAATTTTTGCCGAGATGACGCCTGAATGGAAGAATGCCTACGAAGCCGGGATTTTCACCGAATTCATGGAACAGAGGGCTCCGGGCCATACCGTTCTGGGCGACAGGATATACCGGAAGGGCTTGCTGGACATAATAAAGGATATCGAGGACTCGCTGACCCGGCTTGATTTCTATAACGACCCGGAAGCTCTGGATAAGCAGGAAGAACTCAAAGCCATGGCTATCTGTGCCGAGGCTTTGATCACTTATGCCAGCCGGCATGCGGAATTAGCCCGCAAACTGGCAGCGCAGGAAAAAGACCCGAAACGAAAAAAAGAGCTGGAAAAGACTGCCGAAGTTTGCGAATGGGTTCCGGCCCATGCCCCGCGGGATTTCTGGGAAGCTCTTCAGTATTACTGGTTCGTTCACGTTGGCGTGACCACGGAGTTTAACACCTGGGATTCCTTCAACCCCGGCAGACTCGACCAGCATCTTTATCCTTTCTACAGGAAAGGGCTGGAAGATGGAACTCTCGACCGGGAGAAGGCGACCGAGCTTCTTCAGGCTCTGTGGGTCAAGTTTAACAATCAACCGGCCCCGCCCAAGGTGGGAGTGACGGCTGAAGAGAGCGGCACCTACACCGATTTTGCCCTGATCAATGTCGGAGGTCTGAGGCCCGACGGCCGGGATGGGGCCAACGAGCTTTCGTTCTTGATTCTGGACGTGATTGAGGAAATGCGGCTTCTCCAGCCGAGCTCCATGGTTCAGATAAGCGCCAAAAACCCGGACTCCCTGCTCCTCCGCGCCCTGAAAATAGTCAGGACCGGGTTCGGCCAACCTTCAATCTTCAACACCGACGCCATAGTGCAGGAACTCGTGCGCCAGGGGAAGAGTGTCGAGGATGCCAGGAAGGGCGGTTCCAGCGGATGTGTGGAAGCCGGAGCCTTCGGGGCGGAGGCTTACATTCTGACAGGCTATTTCAACATTCCGAAGGTGTTTGAAATCACCCTGAATAATGGAGTTGACCCCAGGACGGGAAAGAAAATCGGACTGGAGACCGGCGACCCCAGGAATTTCCAGACTTTCGACGAGCTGATGCTGGCTTTCGAAAAGCAGATGCGCTATTTC
>CAZDZU010000019.1:0-12741 GCA_964509995.1 uncultured Eubacteriales bacterium
AAGAGACAGCCTGAGCAATGTGGTCTCCCGGGCCAGCTACGCCCAGGCCAAAATCAACCTGGAACAGTCAATGCTCAGCCTGAAGCAGAAGGAACAACAGGCCCTCCTGGAAATAAAAACCGCTCTGCGTGATGTCGAAGCCAACCTGAATAGAGTCCAGGCTTACCGCGTTGCCCGGGAACTCCAGGAGCAGAAACTGGCGGCCGAAGAGGAAAAGTTGAAGGTCGGGCAGAGCACCAACTATACGGTTTTGATGTATCAGAGAGACCTGGCCAACGCCAGAGCCACCGAGCTCAAGTCCATCATCGACTATAACATTTCGCTGGCCAACCTGGAGAGAGCTCTGGGCCTGAGTCTGAAGAATCGTAATATGAAGCTGGTGGATTTTACCGTCGCCTATTGAACCGGGCCCGAGAGCACGTGAGAATGGGAAGCCAGCTGTTCAGGTTGCTTGTGGCAACCGCAACCATGTTCTGGGCGGTTAGCCTCTCCGCCCGGGGCGCCCGGGAAAACCAGCTGATACAGCCGGGTTTTTTGTCCAGTCCGCCCCGGATTGATGGCCAGCTGGGCAATCCTGAATGGCGGGAGGCAGCCGTCATTTCCGATTTTGTTCAGTACGAACCGCAGGAAGGAGCTCCCCCGACAGAAAAAACAATTGTTTATCTTGGATATGATAGCGAGAATTTTTATCTGGCTTTCGAATGTCATGATTCCAATCCTGAAGCCATTCGCTGTACTTTGTGTCAGCGGGACCGGGTCCAGGGTGACGACCTGGTTTCGGTCTATCTCGATACCTTCAATGACCGCAGGCGGGCTTTTGTTTTTCAGGCCAACTCCAGGGGGGTTCAGGTAGACGGAATCTATGTTGAGGCCAACCCCAGGCGCAACCGAGGCCGCAGCGAGAACTTTGACCGTATAGACCGCAACTGGAACGGTTATTTCCGATCAGCGGCCAGGAAGACAGACTCCGGGTACGTGATTGAAATGTCAATTCCCTTCAAGAGTCTCAGGTTCCCCAACAAAAATGTTCAGTCCTGGGGCATCATCCTGCGCCGGCAGATTCCGCGCAAAAATGAAGACCTTTACTGGCCGCCGCGCTCCCGTGATGTTAACGGGCTGCTGGTTCAGGCTGGAAGTTTGAGTATGAACCGGAGTCTGATGCGGGGGAAAAACCTGGAGCTGATGCCGACTGTCGTTGGCAGCCGAGCTCTGGGAGAAAAATTCCGTCCGGAGATCGGAGCTAACGTCAAGTACGGAATCACTTCCGATGTTACCGCCGACCTGGCCCTCAACCCCGATTTCAGCCAGATTGAAGCCGATATTCCCCAGAATGAAGTCAACCAGCGCTACCCGGTTTATTATCCAGAAAAACGTCCCTTCTTTCTGGAAGGAAAGGATATTTTCGACACCCCTTTTGAATTGCTCTATTCGCGCAAGATAGTCTCCCCGGTCTGGGCGGCCAAGCTAACCGGGAAAATAAGGAATACCAGCTTCGGGATCATGTCAGCCCTGGATGACCTGCCGACGGCGATAGAAATCCCGGGCGCTCCCCTGCTTGACGAAAACACCGCCTACCGTTCGCTGAACAACGTCCTGCGGCTGCGACAGGATCTTTATTCTGAATCATACCTGGGTTTCATCGCTGCGGACAAGGAAATGGGGCTGGCGGGCAGCCCGGTTTCTTCCGATTACAACCGTCTGGCCGGTATAGATGGGCAGTTAAAGCTTTCCCCGACCAACCGTCTGGCCTTCCAGCTGGTCGGCTCCCGCAGCCGGGTGGCCGGGTCGACGACGGCCCTGGCTCCCGCCTGGCATTTCGGTTTTAACCATCAGGACCGCCATCTCAATTATTCTCTGGACTGGTTTTCCGTCCATCCTGATTTTGAAGCCGGACTTGGCTTTCTCCGCCGCAAGGATATTCATTCTCTTAATCTCAGGGCTGGATACGCCTTCCTTCCGGAGAATGACTATGTAATTTCCGTCACGCCGTCGGTCTCCTACCGCCGCATTTATGATTACAGCGGAATTCTGACCGACGAGGACACGGATTTATCGCTGATGGTCAGTGGCTGGCGGCAGACCTTCCTTTTTTTTAATTACAGCCATACCTTCGAAAAGTACAACGGGGTGGACCTGCGGCCGAGGCAATTCCGGTTCACTATTTTTTCGGCGCCCCTGTCCTGGCTGAGCGGCCGGATTTCCGGGAGCACCGGTAGCTCTATCTATTATGATGACCTGCCCTACCTCGGGTTCAGCAATTCGGTGGAAGGCGAGCTCAACTTCCGACCGCTCCAGAATCTGGTGGCTTCTCTCAGACTGAAAGACCTGAATTTCTATGAATACCGGGGAGGACCCAGAGTCTACCGGGTAACCATTCTGAGCCAGAGAATAAATTTTCAGTTGAACCGGGGACTTTTTCTCAGAGCCATTACAGATTATGACAGCTACTATAAGAAAATATACCTGAGCGGTCTTCTCGGCTATGAACTCAATCCCGGCACCTGCTTTTATCTGGGAGTGGAAGACCACCGGGAGCGTTTGGGAACGGATAGGTCTCAGCTGACCGGAAGGTATTATTTTGTCAAGTTCTCCTACTGGTGGAGAGTCTGAAGACAAGCGCCCCTTTGAATGGCCGGCCATCCTTTATCTATTATTAAAATATTAATCTTAAATCCGGTATTTCCTGCCATCCGCCCGACGGTGACCGATTGCTCCGGACACCAGCTATTGTGTCCCCGAAAAAAGTCGCTGGCCCAGAATCGTAGATCCGTGATAACGATTGGAAAGCAATCTGCTTCCTGTTTCTCCGGATAACAGTCAGTCTTACGCTCTCTGTCGGCCGAATCGTCCTGGCTGCCCGGGTCAGATCAGCCAGCTTGCGCGACAGCTCAGTTAGATTCCGGGTTCGTGCCTTTGCGCCCGCAGGTCCAGCGAAAGAGAAGAGGCAGCAGGAGAAGGGTCAGAAAAGTAGAACTTATCAATCCGCCGACCACCACCGTGGCCAGAGGGCGTTGAACTTCCGACCCCGGACCGCGGGCGAAGAGCAGCGGTAACAATCCCAGCAGGGTGGTCAGCGCGGTCATCAGGACGGGCCGCAATCTCCTGCCGGCTGCCTGGATTATGGCTTCGTCGAATGAAAAACAGCCGTTTCTGGTTAACTCCTGAAAATAACTCACCAGGACGACGCTGTTCAGCACGGCGATTCCAAGAAGGGCAATAAAACCCACCGATGCCGGAACTGACAGGTAGAGTCCGGAAAGCCAGAGCGAAAAAATCCCTCCGGTCAGGGCGAAGGGCAGGGTCAGCAGCACCAGCAGAGCCAGCCTAAAAGAATCAAAGGTTGAAAATAAAAGGAAAAAAATGAAGAGCAGGGTAACCGGAATTATTATGGCCAGGCGACGCATGGCCCGCTGCTGGTTTTCGAACTGTCCTCCCCATTCCAGACGGTAACCGGGCGGCAGACTCACCTGCTGCTTGATTTTTTCTCGGGCCTCGTCGACAAAACTGCCCAGGTCTCGCCCGCTGATGTTGACTTCAAGGCCTATTCTCCGGAATCCAGCTTCCCGGCTGATCTGGGCAGGGCCTTCCACTTCCTGGATGCGAGCCAGCTGACCGAGGGGCAGGCGGTACCCGCCCGGAGTGTCAACCAGCAGCTCCCGCAGCTGGTCGGCTGAACGACGCAAATTTTCCGGGTATTTGATGACCACGTCAAAGGCCCGCTCCCCTTCATACATCCTGGTCAGCACCCTGCCGGCCGAAGCGATTTCCACCATGGACAGGACATCGGCGGCCCTGAGGCCGTGCCTCTGGAGAGCCTGTCGGTCGAGGTCGACCAAAAGATAGGGCTGGCCGGAGACGGTTTCCACTACCAGCTCAGAGGTCCCGCGGATTTCTCTGACCACGGCGGCAATCTCAGCCGCTTTAGTCTTCAACACCTCCAGGTCTTCACCGAAAAGCTTGATTATGAGCTGGGCCCTGGTGCCGGCCACCAGTTCATCGATTCGGCAGGCAATGGGTTGACTGAAGGAGAATGATATTCCAGGAATATCTTCTATTGCCCGGCGCATTTTTTCGGTTAGCTCTTCTCTGGTTCTGGCCGAGCTCCACTCCCGGCGCGGTCGGAGCGAGCCAACGAAGCCGGTCTTCTCCACCCCCCTGGCTTCCAGCGCGATGCCTGTCTGTCCCGTCCGCGAAACGACGGTCTCCAGCTCCGGAAATTGTTTCAATCGCCTCTGGACTTCACGGGTGATATCAAGGGCTTTGGTCAATGAGATCCCGGGTAGCATCTGAATGTCCATATCAAAAGCCCCTTCGTCCATGATCGGGATGAACTCCCGTCCGAGAGAAGGGATGATTGCCAGGCTAACGACAAGGAGGAGGACCATTAACCCGGCCACCAGCCAGCCATGCCGGAGTGACCAGCGCAGAGCAGGGGTATAGATTTTATTGAGCGTTTTCATTAACCGGTCCTGACGTTCTCCGGGGACCTTCAGGATAAGATAGGCCAGGCCCGGAATTATAAAAAGCGAGATGAGCAAGGAGCAGATAATAGCTATTGACAGGGTTATGGCCAGGGGGGAGAACATTTTGCCTTCTATGCCCTGGAGGCTGAGCAGCGGGATGAAGGTCAGAGCAATGATCATTTCCCCGAATATGCTTGGCTTCCTTACCTCCAGTACGGCCCGCAGGAAGGTGCTCAGGTCTTTTTTCCGGTTTTCCGAGAGATGACGCTGGATGTTTTCAACCTGGATAATGGCTGCATCTATTATCATGCCGATAGAAATGGCCAGCCCGCCGAGAGACATTAAATTGGCCGTCAGCCCGGTTTGCTTCATGACCACAAAGGTCAGCAATACCGCCAGGGGCAGGGCAAGGATAACCACCAGAGACCCGCGGAAGCTGCGGAGAAAAACAAAAATTACCAGGACGACCAGCAGGGCTCCCAGCAGAAGTGCTTCTTCAATCGTCCGGATGCTTTTCTCAACGATATCCGTCCGTTTATAAAAGGGAACGATTTTAAGCCCGGGGGGAAGCAGACCGCTGTTGTTTATTTCTTCAACCTTTTCTTCCACCCGGCGGCTTACCAGCCGGCTGTTCTCTCCCTTGAGCATCAGGACGATACCCCCCACCGCTTCTTTTTCTCCGTTGATGAGGGCTGCCCCATGGCGGACGGCAAATCCGGATTCCACAGTGGCTATATCTTTAAGGAGTATAGGTACTCCCCTCTCGGCCCTGACTACCGAGCGCCCGATGTCTTCCAGGCTGTTGAATAACCCGGTGCCCCGGACCAGGAACTGCTGCTGTCCCCGCTCGATGACGTTACCGCCCACATTGAGATTGCTGGCCCTGACTGCCTCCACTACCTGTGACAGTGTCAGGTCGTACTGAAGAAGCCGTCCGGGGTCGACTTTGACCACGTATTGCCTGATGTATCCTCCGAACGAATTAACGTCAATCACTCCAGGAAGGCTTTTCAGGACCGGCGTTATAACCCAGTCCTGGATGGTCCTTAGTTCGGTGAGATAAGAAATCCAGTCCTCTTCGTTTGCTGGCTCATTGCCTTCGATGGTGTACTGGAAGATTTCCCCCATGGCTGTGGCCACCGGACCAAGACTGATTTCAACACCTTCGGGCATTTTTTCCCTGGCTTCCGACAGTCGCTCATAAACCTGTTGTCTGGCGAAGTAAATATCGGTCCGGTCTGCAAAGACAGCCGTGATGACAGAAAGTCCGGACCTTGAAACCGAACGCAGCTGGGTCAGACCGGGCAGGCCACGCAGGGTGAGCTCCAGGGGGAAGGTGACAAATTTTTCCACTTCAAAAGGAGAATAGCCAGGAGCATAGGAGAGGATTTCTACCTGGACGCTGGTGACGTCGGGGAAGGCATCAATCGGCAGCCTGAGGAATGAATAAATTCCGGCGGCCAGTATCAACGCTATCAGAATTATGACCAGGAGGCGCTCCCGGAGTGAAAAATTGATGACCCGGTCAATCATGGTCATGGCCTCCTTCGCCCAGGGTGTGTTTGAGCAGTTCTGCTTTCAGCATGAACGCTCCGGAGGCTACATATTCATCCCCGGCCTTAAGGCCGGAAATTACCGGAAGCCAGTCACCGACCGGTGTGCCGGTCTGGATGGGCTGCGGGCGGTAGGTCCCGCGACCTTCGGGGACGAAAACCGTTTTTTGCCCGGAAATCTCAACCACCGCTTCTGCGGGGACAGCCAGAACCTTTTGCTCCGGCATCTTGAGAACAAGGTCAACGTACATCCCCGGCTTGAGCCGTCCGGCGGGATTAGCTGCTTCAATCCGGACCTTAAGGGTCCTGGTTGATTTATCCATGGCCGGGGCGATAAAGGTTACCTGCCCCTTAAATTCCAGACCGGGGTAGGTGGGCGTTCTTATGACCGCAGTCTGTCCGGGTCTTAAAAACCCCAGGTCTTTTTCCTGAACTCTGCCTTCAATCCAGAGCAACGCATAGGAAGCGATCTCCATCATGGAAGCCCCGGCTTCGAGGGAATCTCCGGGGAAGACGGTTGTGGACACAACCTGGCCGTCGGCCGGGCTGGTCACTTCATAAAGGGCCCGACCCCCTTCCTGCCGGGACAGGCGGTCGAGGTCTGTATCGGTCAATCCGAGCAGGCGAAGCTTATCTCTGGCAGATTGGAGAACTGCCCGGGCGGAGTCCTTTTCGGGCGAATTCATTTTCTCCAGCCTGGCCAGCCGGTCGGCCGCCAGCCTGAGCTCGGTCAGACCTTCCAGAAAAGACAGGCTGAACAACCTGGCCACAACCTGGCCCTTTGTAACCCGGTCTCCCTCATAGGCCAGCAGCTGTTCCACGCGGCCCGAAACCCTGGCCGTCAGACGATAAAAGGTCCGCGGATTGAGCGTCACTTCCGCCGGGACGACCAGTTCAGGGCTCAGAGACTGCGGACTCAACCTGGCCAGTTTTATTCCGGCCAGCTGCTCGGCCCCGGCTGTTAACATGATATGTTCGGACTGATGTTCTCCCCCCTCGGCCGGACCTGAAGTTTGACCTCCGGACGGGGGCCGGTTACAGCCAGTATGGGAAAAAACCGTCAGCAGAAAGATGACCGTGACAATTATTTGTGGGATGAATTTTTTTTCACACATGTTAATTCTCCAGGGCATAAAAAAATCTCTTCTATTCATAGTTTTCACCCGCGACCAGGAATTCAGCCAGGGCTGCCTGGTAGAGGTAAATGGCCCGGTAGTATTCCAGAGAAACCAGGCTGAAGCTGCGGTAAAGGTCCATCAGGCTGAGGGAATCAAGTTTTCCCAGCCGGTAATCCTGAAGGGCCTTGTCCAGCTCGGCCCGGGAATCCTGAAGAAGGCTGGCTTCAAAAATATTGATCTGTTCCTGGCTCTGGATGATTTCGGCCGCTACCTGTCTGGTCCGGGATTCGAAGAATCTCTCTGCGGCCTGGATTTCAAATCCGGCTTTTTGTCTTTCGGCTTCGGCCTGGATTTTCTCTCCGGTCAGACGTTTTCTTGAGAATAGAGGATAGCTGAGGCCGAAGCTGAATCCAGCTGCCCCCAGCTTCTTGCTCGGAGAATAGAATCCAAATGAAAAATCCGGAAAACGGCCCCGGGCAGCCAGCCTGACCAGAAGTTCGGCCCGGTTCTGGCGCAGCCGGGCCAGCCTGAGAGTCGGGCTGAGCTCTTTTTTGCGGGTCAGCATTTCGTCCAGTTGAGGATAGGGTTCCCTGGCTTCAAAGCCGGATGTCAGAACCAGCTCCAGGTCTTCCTTCAGTCCCAGCAGGCGCCTCAATTCCTGAAAGCTAATAACCAGTTCTTTACGGGCCTCAAGCAGGTCGTTTCGGGTCCGGGCCATCTCCAGCCTGACCCTGAGAATATCACTGTAGGGCACGGCGGCCAGGGCATAGCGGGAAATGGCATTTTTCTGAATATCCTCAAGAAGTTCCAGGTTTTTTAACAGGATTTCCACAGTTCTCTGCTGGAGAAGGCTCCGGTAATAAGCTTTTCTGACCTCTGAAGCCAGAAGTATTCTGGCTCTTTCCAGCTTTAGAGCGGCCTCCTCCTCAGCCAGCCGCCCGGCCCTGGCCCGCAATCTCAATTTCCCGGGGAAAGGAACGGCCTGGGATAACCCCAGGCTGGTTTCCTGTTCGACTGTGCCGGTGCCAGAAAAATTCAGCCCGGCCACTTCCAGTCCGAGTTCAGCATCGGGCAGAGCGGAGTCAATCCTGGCCTGGCCTCTGGCGGTTTCAATTTCTCTCTCCAGAGCCTGAAGTGCCGGATTCTGCCGGCAGGCGAGTTCCACGGCCTGATCCACTGACAGTGAAAGCGCGGGCAGCTCCTCCGCCTGTGTTCCAGGGGAAAATAATAATAGAAAAATCAGGGCAAATGACATGGTTACCTCCGGATTGGAAAGGTGATGAGTAAGGTAATCAGGCCTTAATCGGGCGGGTGAAAGATGGAAGGTGTATAGTCTGAGGCTCGGAAATCTATAACCTGCGGAAATAATTTTTCTGAACTCTCGGGTGTTGACAGAACCAGATCCTGACTGCTTCCGACGGGATTATGGAAATAATGATGGACCGGGTTTACCAGCTGATGAAGTTCTTCGTGGCAGACAAAATCATGGATGATGATGTGGCCCAGGCTCATACAAAAAAGAAGCCACAGGCCATAAAACAGGTAACGTCTGCCCATTGGGTTCACTGCCTTCAATTCTATGGAACAACGTAAGGAAAATCAAGCAACTGCTCGCGGTTCAACCAGAAGTGCACGGGAGGAAGGCAAAAGGATAGTCCCGGATTTTCTGAGGTAGATATTTTGAGAAAGGGAAAGAGTTCCGGCTGCTGCCAGGGTAATTTCTGGCAGGTCCAGCATATCTGCCAGGACAGCAGAATCTTATCGACCCGGGGAAAAGTGACGGGCAGGGCCCGGAATTTTTCCGGACACGAAGGCTGTTCTGCCGGGCAAAAAATTAATTGGTTGCAATTTTATTTTCCGGGTGTTAATATCTTAGCAAAGATTTTCTTCTCTCATAGCGAGGGTACCGATGCAAAGAAAACTAATCAGGCCCAACCTTTCCGAAATCAAAGAAAAAATTAGCAAGGAGGCCAAGGAAAAGGAAGCGGCCAAGAGAAAGATGCCTCCCCCGACCGATACCCATGCCGAAAATTATTATTTTCTGAAGCAGATGAACAAGAGGACCCCTATGGCTGTCGTCCTGGCCGACGGAGAACGGGTAGAAGGCTATATTGAATGGTATGACCGTAACTGCTTCAAGCTGAACCGCGAAGGAGCCCCCAACCTTTTGATTTACAAGCGCCAGGTAAAATATCTGTACAAGCTGGAGCAGGAAGAAAAACAACCGGAAGCTGAAGACAGCAACAATTTTAGAAAATCTAAATGAAGATTCCGGTTATAGGCCTGACTCTGGGCGACCCGGCCGGTATCGGCCCGGAAATAATTCTTCGCACCCTGAAGGAAGTTTCCAGTCTGCCCGAAGCCAGGTTTATCATTTTTGGCCAGAGGAGAATACTGGAAGACTGGTCCCGGCACCTGGGCCTGTCTTCCGACCTGCTGCCTGCAGCCCTGTCCGCGGGCAACATTGAGTTGCGGGAAACGGGTCTGCCTCTGGAAAAACTCGAACCAGGCTCCCCTACCGTCGCCGGCGGGCGGGTCTCATTTGATTTTTTCCGCGAGGCGGTTTCGGCGGCAGACAGTGGTGAGGTCCAGGCTCTGGTGACCGCACCGATTTCCAAAGAGGGCTGGCATCAGGCCGGAATAATATACCGGGGACATACTGAATATCTGGAATCGCTATTTCCGGAAGCCATTATGACTTTCTGGTCAAACCGGCTTAAGGTGGCCCTCTTCACCCATCATCTGCCACTCAGGGAAGCCATCAGCCGGGTACGCCGGCAGAACCTGGCCACTTTCTTCCGCCTGCTGGGAAAACATCTCGTCCGATGGAACCTGGCAGTGGAAGAGTTGCTGGTCTGTGGCCTGAACCCCCATGCCGGAGAAAACGGAGCTCTGGGGCAGGAAGAAGGGCAGGAAATCATACCGGCGGTGGCTGAGGCCAGGTCTGAAGGCTTGAGTCTCTCCGGCCCGTTCCCGGCTGATACCATTTTTCTGAAAGCCCTGGACAGTCCCGGGAAAATGGTAGTTGCCCTTTACCATGACCAGGCACTGATTGCCTTCAAGCTTCTGTCCTTTGAACAGGGTGTCAACCTGACCCTGGGTCTCCCCTTCATCCGGACTTCTCCAGACCACGGGACCGCTTTTGAGCTGGCGGGCAAAGGACTGGCCAGCCTGGAGAGTTTCAGGGAAGCGCTGTGGCTTGCCTGGAAGATGGTCAGCGGCAAAGTCGGTTAGTCGTCAGCGCAGTCGTTTTTTGAGCTCAGACCTTATTTCTCGCTCAACATCCCTTTTCTTGATGGTTTCACGTTTTTCGAAGGTTTTCTTTCCGCGGGCCAGGGCCAGTTCTATCTTGACCAGCCCCCGGTCGTTGAGATAGACCCGGGTCGGGATCAGAGTCAGCCCCCGCTCCTGGACTTTTCCAGCCAGTCTTTTCAGCTCCCGGCGGTGGAGCAGGAGCTTTCTCGCTCGTGTCGGCTCGTGGTTAAAAACGTTGGCCGCATGGTAGGGACTGATATTGCAATCGATAAGAAAGAGTTCTTCGCCCTGAAAGTCAGCGTAACTTTCTTTGAGGCTGATTCGGCCTTCCCTTATGGATTTAACCTCGCTCCCGGTCAGGGCCAGGCCCGCCTCCATGGTCTCCAGGATCTCGTAATTGTGATGGGCGTTCTTGTTGGTGGCTACGATTTTCATGTTTCCTGCCCTTCAGTCCTCCCGGGCAGCATCTTGACCCGGATCTGGCTGAGGTGGCGACGGCTCATTTTTTCCACGGTGAATTGCAGCGAGTTGATGGTCACGGAATCCTTTTCCAGCGGCAGGTGCCCGTAGTAATAGAGAAATAATCCGGCCAGGGTGTTGTAATCCTTTTTCTCAGGAATGCCCAGGTTCAGAACTTCGTTTATCTCTTTGATGGGGACGGTGCCTTTGATTAGATATTCGTTTTCCCCGACCTTCTGGTACCAGCCCTCATCCTGGCGGTCATATTCGTCGCGGATGTCACCGACGATCTCTTCCATTATATCTTCCAGTGTGACTATGCCTTCAAAGCTTCCGAACTCATCCACCACCAGCGCCAGATGGACAGCTTTTTCCTGCATCTGTATCAGGACCTGCTCAATGCTGGCCAGTTCCGGGACGAACAGCGGGCGGCGCAGCAGCCGGCCCAGGCTGAATTCCCCGCCGGAGTGAGCAACAGGAAGAATATCCTTGGCGTGGATGATGCCCTCGATGTTGTCTATAGTATTACGGAAGACCGGATAGCGGGAATAACCGCTTTCCTGAATAATCTTCAGGACTTCGGACAGGGTGGAATTGATTCTCAGAGCCCGGACCTGGGTGCGGGGAACCATGATTTCTTTAATCGGTCGGCGGCTCAGGTCGAGAACGCCGGCCAGCATTTTCCGCCGGAAACGGGAGAGTCCCCGGGTTCCGGAGCTTATGGCCACCTTTATCTCTTCCTCGCTCAGATGCCGGGTGGAAAGGAATCGGCGCCTCTCCTCGCGGGGCAGGAAAACCCCGGTCAGGAGGGAAAAGAGCCAGGTCAGGGGGTAAAAAAGATAATAGAGGAGCCGGACCGAATGAATAAAAATTGAGGTGGTCTGCAGGGGGCGGTAGGCGGCAATGGTTTTGGGGGTGATTTCGCCGAACACCAGAATCAGAATGGCAGTGGTCAGAGTGGCCAGCACCACGGCCCGGTTGGGGTCTGAAGACAGCCTGACAAAAATGGAGGTGGCAATGGAAGCTGCGGCCGCATTGACCAGGGTATTGCCTATCAGGATGGTGGACAGGAGCTCACTGAGCCGGGCCATCATTTTTCTGATGAGCCTGGCCCGTCCCGAGCCCTTCTTTTCCAGGTTCTCCAGAGTATAAGGGTTGACCGACAGGAAAGCTGTCTCGGAAGAGGAAAAAAAAGCGCTCAGAACCAGAAACATAAGGAACAGGCCAATCTGAGTCAGCATTGGAGGCGGCTTATGAGGCGGACCCTGACTTCAGGTCCCTGAGGCATCCGGCCAGGCACTGGTCCAGTTTGGCGCTAATTTTGTCCGCACAGAGGCCGGAGGCGGCGGCCAGCTCGCTGATGATTAGCTCCCTCGATTTTTCCAGCATCTTTTTTTCCCTGAAAGACAGGGGCTTGCTCCGGCTTAACAGAAAAAGCATCTTGTAAACCAGGGCGATATCTTCCAGCTGGCCGGATCTCATCAGGTCGAAATTTTCCTTGTAGCGGTCCTTCCAGTCGGCGCTGATGTCAACCGTGCATTTTCTCATAAACTGGAAAAACTTGTTGACATTTTTCTGAGAGACCGGCCTTCTGAGGCCAATTTCGGCTGCTGAATTGCTGGGAATTACCACCAGGGTATTGTTGACTGCAAGGCGGATATAAAAGGTGCGGACCCTTTGCCCGTTACAGGTTTCTTCCTGAATATCTTCTATTACTCCCAGACCCTGGGCCGGATAGATAACCTTGTCACCGATTTTTAGAGAATGCATTTCTTATAAATTATAGCCTACCCTATCTTTATAGTCAAACTCACCTTTCTTCTGGGCACAGACCTGGTAGCCGGTCTAAGGCCGTCTCCTTTTCGGCGCTGGCGCATATAATTTATATATAAA